>JAYUHN010000001.1:0-7520 GCA_043766965.1 Ramlibacter sp.
GTGCCTGCGTGTCACAGCACTTTGGGGCCGCTTGTCGCGGCACTTAGGTGTGCCTGTCTGGTGCTTGCTGCGCGATCTGAGAGACAGCTAAGCAAAAGAACGACGAGTCGGGTACCCTAAATTTTTGTTGCTCAACGGAGGTGTCTTGGACCAGACATCCGGCTTGTCGGGTGAGTTCGGTCGCCATACCGACTCGGGCCCGCACGTTGAGCGCACCCTGTTGCGTGTCAGCGTGGTGCTGGGCTGCCTGCTGGTGTTTATCCTGGTGCTCTGGGGCTTTTACTTCGAGCACTCGTACTACGCAAGGGCCCAGGCCCGCGAGGCGACGATCGAGCGCGACGACAACCTCGCGATCGCCCTGGAGCAGTATGCGATCCGGCTGCTCAAGACCTCCGAGGCGGTGACGCAGCAGGTGGCGCAGCAATATGAGGAGGGAGCGCGCGGCGCATCGCTCGAATCGGCGCTGTTGTCCCGGGCCCGCAACAACGACATGTTTTCGGAAATGCTTGCAGTGTCGGTCAACGGCGGCCGGATTGCGGCCAGCCGGCGCGACACCCATGTGCTCGAAAAGCTGGACATGGCGGAGGTGTTTTCCGAGGACACACCCGGCGGGGTGCACGTCGGCTATCCGGTCACTGTGGCTGGAACGCCCGGCATGCAACTGCCGGTGTCGCGGCTGCTGCGCAACGCGAGCGGCGGGATCGACGGTGCCCTTATCGTGATGGTGCCAGCCGCCAAATTCGTTGATGTGTTCCTGGACAGCCGCGTGCGCGAGGACACGCTGATCCTGCTGGGCCGGGTGGACGGCACGCCGATTTCGATGTGGCACGGCAGGGAAGTCACGCGCGCCAGCTGGCCGGCGCACCGGATGAAGTTCCAGAAGGCCGTCCTGAGGGTGCTCGGGCCCAGCAGCTTGCCCGCCTACGACGCTCCCCGGCTGGTCACCAGCCGCCGCGTCGCCGGCTATCCGCTGCTGGCCGTGGTCGGCACCTCCGAGGCCGACGCGCTGGACGAGTCCCAGAGGCGCATCGACACTTACGCCGCGATCTGCGGCGCGGTCACCCTCGTCACCGCGGCGATCGCAGTCGTGCTGGTGCTGGGCTACCGGCGCGAGAGGCGGATGATGGCGACAGTCGAACGGGGGCGCTGGCGGCTGCGTGAGGCGAATGCCGAACTGGAAGAACAGGTGCTCGAGCGAACCCGCGAACTCGAAGGCACCAAGCGCGACCTCGAGACCTTCTCCTATTCGGTGGCGCACGACATCCGGGCGCCACTGTCGGCGATCGAATCCTTCAGCCGCGCGATCTTGAACTTGCCCGTTGTCCGGGCCAGCGACGAACCGCGTCTGGCCCATTACCTGAACCGGATCGAGGCCAACATCCGGCAGATGGCCGACCTCACCGATGGACTACTGGCGTTGGCAAAGCTGTCGCCGGACCGCATCCGCAGCGAGCGGGTTGACCTCTCACGACTGGCCCGGTCGTCGGTCGAGGCGCTGCGCGAACGCGATCCGGGACGCTCGCTGGAGATCGAGATCGAGCCCGGGCTGACCGCATGGGGCGACCCGGCGCTGTTGCGGCAGGTGTTGGATAACCTGCTTGGCAATGCCTGGAAATTCACCGCAAAGCGGCTTGCCGCGCGGGTCGAGGTCGGCCGGCTGAGCGGGGACGCCGACAGCCCGTTCTACGTGCGGGACAATGGCGCTGGCTTCCACCCGCCGTATGCGTCCAAGCTGTTCCGGCCGTTCCAGCGGCTGCACAAACAGACCGAATTCCCCGGCACCGGCATCGGGCTGGCCAGCGTGCGCCGCATCATCGAAATGCACGGCGGCCGGGTCTGGGCCGAAGGCGAAGCCGGGAACGGCGCGAGCTTCTACTTTTCGTTGCCGGGCAGCGGCAGCGGTGACTTCAGTTCCGGCGAGTGACGGCGCGCCGCTTTTGGCGAGCCGTGGCTACCAGCCGGGCGAGTGCTGTCAGGCAGAGGCGCGGGGGAGACTGATCCGCGGGCAGGCGTCGGCCGAAGTGACGCAGGCGCTGGTTGACGAAGGCATCGGCGTGCTGCCGCTGCCGATCCCCAAGGCGCTGAAAGAGACGCTGCAGTAGCGGTGCCCGCGCCCTTGCCCGGTGCGGCTGCTAGTTGGTCACCAGCACATCGATGGTGGTCACCTGTCCGGGATCCTCCAGCGATGTCGCCACGATGGTGACCTGGAATGGCACCGGTCCCGGCGTGAAGCCGAACGTGCTGGCCACGTATTGTGCGTTGGTGATGACCTTCTCCTGCACGCTGGTTCCGTTGGAGGTGATGGTGTTGCCCTGGCCGGGCACGAGCGTGCCATTGACGAAAACGCTCCAGGCGACGGGGCGGGTGGCATCGAGCTCGAACGTCTGGCCGACCGGGACCGTGATCGCCTGTCGCGTGCCGGGAAACGTGGCGAAGCCCGGCACCGGCCGGCCACCGACCAGCGCATTGATTTCGACCAGCGGCGGGCCGCCGCCGTCGCTGCCCCCGCCACCACAAGCCGTTACCAGGAAGGCGACAACGACGAGCGTCAGGAATCTGCGGACAAAGATGAGCATGGCGATCTCCATGAAAAAAAGGGGAGGGACGTGCCGGGACCGAATTCAATGTACAGGTTTCGCCGCCGCCCGTGTTGCGGCAACCGGCCCGTTTACCTTTTGTTTGCTCAATCCATGAACTGAAGCGCTGCCAGCCTCGCGTAGATACCGGCGGCGGCGACCAGGCTGTCGTGCGTGCCCTGTTCGACGATCCGCCCGTGGTCGAGAACGATGATCCGGTCGGCGCGCTGCACCGTTGCCAGCCGGTGCGCGACGACCAGCGTGGTGCGCCCGCGCATGGCGGATTCGAGCGCCGCCTGCACCATGCGTTCGCTCTCGGCGTCGAGCGCGCTGGTGGCCTCGTCCAGCAGCAGCAGCGGCGGATTCTTCAGCATCGCGCGGGCGATCGCGATCCGCTGGCGCTGGCCGCCGGACAGCCGCACACCGCGCTCGCCGAGAAAGCTGCCATAGCCTTCGGGCAACGCGGAGATGAACTCGTGCGCGAAGGCAGCACGCGCCGCGGCGATCACTTCGTCGTCGTCCGCGGCCGGCCGGCCGTAACGGATGTTCTCCATCGCGCTGGTGGAGAAGATCACCGCGTCCTGCGGCACGATGCCGATCCGCCCGCGCAGGTCGTGCAGCGAAAGCTCGCGTGTCGCCACGCCGTCCAGGCGGATCGTTCCGTCCGCCGGATCGTAGTAACGCAGCAGGAGCTGGAACACCGTGCTCTTGCCCGCGCCGCTGGGGCCCACCAGCGCAACGGTCTCGCCGGGCGCCACCCGCAGGCTGAAGTCGCGCAGTGCGGCGGTCAGGGGCCGCGACGGGTAATTGAAAGTGACGTGCTCGATCTCGATCGCGCTGCCGCCGGTCACGGCCGGGATCGCCGCCGGATGCGCGGGCGAAACGACCGGCGAGCGGGCGTCGAGCAGCTCCATCAGGCGCTCGGTGGCCCCCGCCGCGCGCAGCAGGTCGCCGTAGACCTCGCCCAGCACCGCCACGGAGCCGGCCAGCATGATCACGTACACCACGGTCTGGCCGAGATGGCCGGCCGTGATCGTGCCTGCGAGCACCGCCTGGGTGCCCTGAAACAAGCCCCAAAGCAACGCAGCGCTGGTCGTGATGATGATGAAGGCGATCAGGAAAGCGCGTGCCTTCGTGCGCCGCACGGCGGTGGCGAACGCGCTGGCGGTCGAGTCGTCGAAGCGCCGGGCCTCGCTGGCTTCCGCGGCGTAGCTCTGCACCACGGGAATGGCGTTCAGCACCTCGGCGGCGATCGCGCTCGAATCGGCCACCCGGTCCTGGCTCGCGCGGGACAGCTTGCGCACGCGCCGTCCCCACCAGGCACTCGGGAAAACGACGATCACCAGGATGCCCAGCACCTGGGTCATCACGTACGGGTTGGTCCACACCAGCACCACCAGCGCGCCGGCGCCCATCACCGCGTTGCGCAGGCCGACCGACAACGACGAGCCGACGACGGTCTGCACCAGCGTCGTGTCGGTGGTCAGGCGCGACAGGACCTCGCCGGTCTGGGTGGTCTCGAAGAACTCGGGGCTCTGTTGCAGCACATGGGCGTAGACGGCGTTGCGCAGGTCCGCCGTGACCCGTTCACCCAGCCAGCTCACCATGTAAAAGCGCGCGGCGGAGAACATCCCAAGCGCCACAGCGACCGCGAACAGCTCGAGGAAATGCTCGCGCAAGGCCAGCACCTGCTCTCCCTTGGATGCGGTCGATAGCCCGCCGTCGATCAGGCCGCGCAGCGCGAGCGGGAACACCAGTGTCGAGAGTGCCGCCATCAGCAGGAACAGCCCCGCCAGCGCGATCCGGCCCAGGTACGGCCGCAGGAACGGAAGCAGGCCCGACAGCGAGCGGGGGGAGCCTTTGGCGGAAAGAGCGGCGGAAGTGACCATGCACCGGAGTTTAAGCTTGAACCTGGCAAAGACAGCCTTGACAATATTTGCTTAGGCAAGTATAGTTGCGGTTCATGTCCACCACCACTCCCGCCCGCCGGCCCGCCGCCAGGAAAACCGCTCTCGTTGTAAAAAGAAAATCGGTCCACCGCGTCGCCAAGGCGGCTGCGGCCGTCGCGCCGCCCGCGTTCTACCAACCGGAAAATTACCGGCCGGAGGAGAGCGTCGGCTACCTCATGCGGCGCATCCTGGCCACCGTGTCAGCCGAGATCGAACGCGAGATGGGCCCTAATGGGCTCACCAACGCGCAGTGGATTCCACTGTTCAAGCTCTACATCGGTTCGGCCTCCACCGTGGCTGAACTTGCGCGTGGGTGCGATCTCGATGCCGGCGCCATGACCCGCCTGCTGGACCGGCTGGAAACCAAGGGTTTGTTGAAGCGGGTGCGGTCCAGCGAAGACCGTCGGGTGGTGAATCTCGAGTTGACCGACGAAGGCCGGGCGGCTGCGCAGGAGATTCCAGGCGTGCTGTGCCAGGTCCAGAACGCGCACCTGCGGGGTTTTTCGCACGTCGAGTGGCAGACGCTAAAGAGCCTGTTGCGGCGCATCCTGGAGAACGCGCTCGCGATCCAGGCCGGCAAGGAAAAATCATGACGTTGCATGTCTTGAAGCTCAGCGCGCTAGCGGCGGCTCTGGCGCTGGCCGGATGCGCCGACATGTCTGGCATCGACACGCAGGCGCAGCTGCGCCAGGCAACGTCGCTCCATCTCGATGCAGGCCCGGCCGCGGCGGTCCCGGCGCAGTGGTGGCGCGAATTCGGCGACCAGCAGCTGAGCCGACTGGTTGACCTGGCGCTGGCCGGCAACCCCAACCTGCGCGTCGCGCAGGCACGGCTGGCGCGCGCACAGGCTGCCGGTGAAATCGCCGGCGCGGCCCTGCTGCCGCAGGTCAACGGCTCGTTCGACGTCATGCGCCAGCGTTACAGCGAGACCGGCCTGCTGCCGCCGCCGATCGCGGGCTCGATCCGCAACAGCGCGACCTTGCAGGCGGGCGCCAGCTGGGAACTGGATTTCTTCGGCAAGAATCGCGCCCTGCTTGAAAGCGCGCTCGGCATGGCGCGCGCGGCGCGGGCGGACACCGAAGCGGCGCGCATCCTGCTGGCCGGCAATGTCACCCGCAGCTACTTTCAGCTGGCCCGTGCCAACGACCAGCTGGCAGTGGCCCAACGCACGCTGGCCCAGCGCGAAGAACAGTTGCGGCTGGTGCGCGATCGGGTCGACGCCGGTCTCGATACCCGGCTCGAGCTGCGCCAGAGCGAAGGCGGGCTGCCCGAGGCGCGACAGCAGATCGAGGCGCTGCAAGAGCAGGCAAGCCTGGCGCAGAACACGCTCGCAGCCCTGGTCGGCGAGCCCAATACGGCGGTCGTGACCACGCCGCCGCGGCTGGGAAGCATCAAGTCCCTCGCCATCGGCGATGTGATCCCGATGGACTTGCTGGGCCGGCGCGCGGACATTGCCGCGGCCCGCTGGCGGGTGGAAGCCGCCGGCGACGACATCAGGAGCGCCAAGGCGCAGTTCTATCCCGACATCAACCTGGCCGCCTTCGCCGGCTTGTCCAGTATCGGGTTGGGCAAGCTGCTGAACACCGGCAGCCTGCAATGGGGCGTAGGCCCGGCGATCCGGCTGCCGATCTTCGAAGCGGGCCGGTTGCGCGCCAACCTGCGCGGCAAGAGCGCCGATTACGACGCGGCCGTCGAAAGCTACAACGCCGCGGTGATCGATGCCGTGCATGAGGTCGGCGACCAGCTGGTTTCCCGGCAATCGATCGCGCTGCAGCAATCGGAGCAGCGGCAGGCGCAACAGGCCGCGGAATCCGCTTATGAGATCGCAGTGCAGCGCTACCAGGCCGGGCTCGGCAACTACCTGAACGTGCTGGGCGCCGAGACCGCGGTGCTGGCGCAGCGGCGGCTCGCCGTCGATCTCGCCGCGCGCGCTCTGGACACGCAGGTGGGACTGGCACGCGCGCTGGGCGGGGGCTACGCACCGGGGCCGCAGTCCATCGCCGCCGCGCAGAAATAAGACTTTCTTTCGATTCGGATTCTTTTTTGGAACACAAGATGGAAGCAACCCAGACTCCCCAAGTCCCCCTCGCGCAGAACGCCGGCAACAGCAAGCGCCGCAAGGGGCTGACGATCCTGGCGGCCGTGGTCGTGATCGGCGGCCTCGCATGGGGCGGCTACGAGTGGCTGGTGGGCCGCCACTACGAATCGACCGACAATGCGTATGTCCAGGGCAACGTGATCCAGATCACGCCGCAGGTGGGCGGCGTGGTGATGGCGATCATGGCCGACGACACCGATTTCGTGAAGGCCGGCCAGCCGCTGGTCAGGCTCGATCCGGCGGACGCAAAGGTCGCTCTCGACCAGGCCGAGGCCAACCTGGCGCAGGCGGTCCGGCAGGTGCGCACGCTGTACGCCAACAACGGCTCGCTGTCGGCGCAGGTGGCGCTGCGCCAGACCGACGTCGGCCGGGCGCAGGCCGATATCGCCCGTGCCACCGACGACCTGAACCGCCGCCAGCAACTGGTCGGCAACGGCGCGGTGTCGAAGGAAGAACTCAATCACGCCCAGACCCAGCTGCAGAACGCACGCAGCGCGATGAGCGCCGCGCAGGCCGGCGTCAACGCCGCCCGCGAGCAGCTCACCAGCAACCAGGCGATGACCGACGGCACCAGTGTCGAACAGCACCCCAGCGTGCAGGCCGCGGCCGCCAAGGTGCGCGAAGCGTGGCTGGCGACACAGCGCGCGTCGTTGCCGGCGCCGGTCGACGGCTACGTCGCCAAGCGCACGGTGCAACTCGGGCAGCACGTCAACGCCGGTACGCCGCTCATGTCGATCATCCCGCTCAAGCAGGTGTGGGTCGACGCCAACTTCAAGGAAGCGCAGCTGCGCCAGATCCGCCTGGGCCAGCCGGTCAAGCTCACCGCCGACCTGTATGGCAAGAAAGTGGAATACGACGGCGTCGTCGCCGGGCTGGGCGCCGGGACTGGTGCGGCGT
>JAYUHN010000002.1:0-2828 GCA_043766965.1 Ramlibacter sp.
GCGGCAACCCAGCTCACCGTCTCGGTGGCTGCCATGCGGCCACGTCCGCTGCAACCGGCCACGGCCGCTGCCTTGTCCCAGGCGCGCGATGTTCTGCTCAGTGCCTGGGTTCGCGTGGCGCACGAGGCAAACGACCTCGCCGGCTCGTCGATCCCGGAAGCGCTGACGCAGCAATGGCAACAGCTCTCGGCCCAATCACGTGCTGCAGGCGACAACTTCAACCGGGCAGTGGAGCGGTACAACGATGGCATCGCCCAGTTCCCGGCGCTGTTGCTGGCAGGGCTGTTCGGGTTCAAGCCCGGCCGAGGGGTATAGCCTGCATTCCACGGTTCCCTTGTGGCGCCAGCTGCAAGCTGCATCCAAAGTGCTGGCCGCAGTGCGCGACGGCGAGTCGGCCACGCCAGCGCTGGCGCGTGTCGACGCCGCGCTGAGGCCGGGCGCACAGGCGCTCGCGTTCCACGCGCTGCGTTATCTCGGCCGGGCGGAAGCCTTGCGCCGCCTGCTCGCGAAGCGGCCGCCACCAGCAGCAGCGGACGCCTTGCTGTGCACCGCGCTCGCGCTGGCATGGAACGCAAACGACGCGCCGTATGAAGTTTTCACTCTGGTCGACCAGGCCGTGGAGGCCGCCAAGCGCGATCCGGCCACGCGCAGTCAGGCGAACTTCATCAATGCGTGCCTCAGGCGCTTCCTGCGCGAGCGCAATGCGCTGGTGACAGCAAGCGATCGCGACCCGGTGGCGCGCTGGAACCATCCTCGCTGGTGGATAGAGCGGTTGCGGGCCGACCATCCCCATCACTGGGAAGCGATCCTGCGCGCGAACAACACGCAGCCCCCGATGACGCTGCGGGTGGACGCCAGGAAAACGCCGCGCGCGGAATACCTGCGGGGCCTGGCGGCGGCGAACATCGAGGCCAGCCCTGTCGGGGACCACGGTGTCATCCTGCAGACGCCGCAGCCGGTGCACCAGGTCCCGGGCTTCGACGCCGGATTGGTGTCGGTCCAGGACCAGGGCGCGCAGATGGCGGCGCCCTTGCTGCTGGCGGGACTGATCGGCAGAGGCCGGCCGCTGCGCATCCTCGACGCCTGCGCCGCGCCCGGCGGCAAGACAGCCCATTTGCTGGAGCTGGCCGAGATGGACCTGACGGCGCTCGACGTGGACGCCGCGCGCTGCGACCGCATCCGGGACACCTTGCAGCGAATCGGGCTCGAGGCACGCATCATCACCGCGGATGCAGCGCAACCAGCCTCCTGGTGGGACGGAGTTCCCTTCGATGCCATCCTGCTTGACGCCCCCTGCACCGCATCCGGCATCGTTCGCCGCCATCCTGACGTGCGCTGGCTGCGCCGCGAAAGCGACATCGCGCAACTTGCTGCGCAACAGGCGCGTTTGCTGGCGTCGCTGTGGACTGTGCTGGCCCCCGGCGGCAGGTTGCTGTACTGCACCTGCTCGGTTTTTCGGGCCGAAGGCGAGGCCCCGATCCAAACGTTTGTTACGCACAACAGAGAAGCCGTTTTGCGGCCGTCGCCAGGCCATTTGCTGCCCCAAAGCGGGGCAAAGGTCGGTGCCGTCCCGGACAATCGACTGAGTGACCACGACGGCTTTTTTTACGCTTTGCTGGAAAAAAATACCGCGTCTGTTGGGCAAGCTCTACCGGCTTGACCGGATGATGCGGCGTTGGGCCGTCTGCACGGTGCTGATGGTCGCGCTGCCGTTGTGCGCGCAGCCGGCCGCGGCCGAAATCACCCAGTTCCAGGTCGAACGTTCCGATGAGGGCATCGTGCTGTCGGCTGCTGTGCACCTCGAGCTGTCGCCGGTGGTCGAGGAAGCCCTGCAAAAGGGTATCCCCATGTTCTTCGTGTACGACGCCGTGCTGTACCGCGACCGGTGGTACTGGTACGACCGGGAAATCGCCCACGCGACCAGGCACATGCGCCTGTCGTACCAGCCATTGACGCGGCGCTGGCGCCTGACCATTTCGCCGACGGTGATCGGCAACTCCGGCGTCGGGCTCGGTCAGAGTTTCGACAGCCAGGAAGAGGCGCTGGCCGCCGTGCAGCGGGTCTCACGCTGGAAGATCGCCGAGACCGGCGATGTGAGCATGGAGGAGCGGCACAACGTGGAATTCCGTTTCCGGCTCGACGTGTCGCAGCTGCCGCGGCCGTTCCAGATCGGGGCGGTGGGGCAGGCCGACTGGAACGTGTCGGTGGCGCGCAACCAGCGGCTGTCGCTCGACGGTCCGCGTTAGCCGCGCACAGCATGTCGACGGCGCCTCTGCCTCATCCATCGCTGCAGGCATCGCGCGCGTTCCGCTGGGCGGTTGCCGCCGGCGCCACCGTGATGGTGGCGATCGGCATCGTGCTGCTGTTCCTGTTGACGCAGGCCACCAACAACCGGGAGCTGTACGAACGCAATTACGGCCGCCTGTTCGCGGTCAACGTCCTGGTGGCGGTGCTGCTGTTGCTGGTGATCGGCTGGATCGCGGTGCGCCTCGCGTCCCGCTTGCGGCGCGGCCGGTTCGGCAGCCGCCTGCTGGTCAAGCTGGCTGCCATCTTCGCGCTGGTCGGGTTCATCCCGGGCATGCTGATCTACGTCGTCTCGTACCAGTTCGTTTCCCGCTCGATCGAGAGCTGGTTCGACGTGAAGGTGGAGGGCGCCCTCGACGCCGGCCTCAGTCTGGGCCGCGCTACGCTGGAAGCACTGGCCAACGACCTGGCCAACAAGACGCGCACCGCGGCGCTGCAGCTGGGAGAAACACCGGATGCATCCGCCGGCCTGGCGCTGGAGCGCATCAGGGAGCAGCTGTCCGGCAACGACGTGATCCTGTGGA
>JAYUHN010000003.1:0-7519 GCA_043766965.1 Ramlibacter sp.
CAAGGTTGCGCCGACCTTGCTATTCTTCGGAAGTGGAGGACGCGAGATTGCGGCGCGTCTGGTTGGTTTTTCCAGTCGGGATTTCTACGGCGCCTATCTCGAACAACGCTTGCGGGATGCGGTCCGGGCAATTGATTAGGCCAGTCCACCTCATGCGGGCCGCGGCAGCCCCAGCTGGCTGAAGTGCTTGGCTAGACAGGCCGTTTGGAGACAGCGATGAAACTGATTTTCCCTGCCACCGTCGCGTTACTGCTGGCGGCACCTGCGTTTGCCAAATGCCTGCGCGAAAATCCCGGCCGTCTGGATCGTTGCCGACGCAAAGTAATGGCTCATCTGTGCGCCAGATCGCCCTTTCGTCGCGTCCTGCTTGGACTGGCGGGTGCATTGGCCTTGGGCTGCGCGGCGCAAGAACCGCCGGCTCTTTTTCGCGGAGCCGACATGAAGCTCGGTGAAAAGTTGATTGCTGCCAACAAGTGCGTCGCCTGCCACCAGCAGAAAGTGGGCGGCGACGGAAGCGCGATCTACCGGCCGGCCGGCCGGATCAAGACCCCGGGCCTTCTGATCGGCATGGTTGAGCAATGCAGCAATCAGCTGAACCTCACGCTGTTTCCCGACGAGGTCACCGCGATTGCCGCAGTCCTCAATCGGGACCACTACAAATTTAAATAGCGGGTCCGCCCAGCGTAAACCCTAGGGGCGCAACGATCAAAACAGCCTATAAATCATCATATTCGCATATGAAGATGTCTAAATCCGCTTCGCCCTGCGATGAAACTGCAATCTCGATCTGGTTGTCGTCTGAAAGGGACTTGGCGTGATACACCGCAACACCAGCCCAGGCCGGTTGCTCAAGGCGCCGGAAAACTTCATCGCCCGGGGCGACGTCGGGCAGGTTTTCTCCGAGGGGAAGGCTGGACGCCGGGATTTCATCCGGAACGCCTTTGCCGCGGCTGCGGCCGGCTTCACCGTCCCCGCGACTCTGGCCCAGTCAGCGGTCTTTCCTGCTGACGGCGGCGATCCCGCCATCCTGAAGCTGCCGGAGCATTCGACCGGCCTGGGCCAACCGGTGGCGACCGAAGGCTACGGCAAGCCTTCGAAGTTTGAGCGCAACGTCCAGCGGCGCAGAAGCCCCGGCCTGACCCAGACCACACAGGCATCCGTGTCGTTCGCCCCGTTGCAGTCCCTGTTCGGCATCGTGACCCCCAGCGGGCTGCATTTTGAAAGGCATCATCAAGGCTGGTGGGACGTCGATCCGTCGGGGCACCGACTCATGGTGAACGGCATGGTGAAAACCGCGAAGGTGTTCACCATGGACGAACTGATGCGCCTGCCGGCGGTTTCGCGTTTTCATTTCATCGAGTGCGGCGCCAACACCGGCATGGAGTGGGGCAATGTGGCGGTCCCGACCTGTCAATACACCCATGGCATGTTGTCGTGCAGCGAATTCACCGGCGTGCCGCTGCTGACGTTACTGGAGTTGGCGCAGGCAGACCTGCGCAACGGAAAGTTCGTCCTGGCAGAAGGCGCCGATGGATCGTCGATGACGAGAACCATTCCGATGGACCTCATTCGCTCAGGCCAGGTCATCGTCGCGTATGGCCAGAACGGCGAAATGCTGCGCCCCGAGAACGGCTATCCACTGCGTCTGGTCGTTCCGGGCGTCCAGGGGGTGAGCTGGGTCAAGTACCTTCGCCGTGTCGAGCTTGGGGACCAGCCTTACGGCACGAAAGACGAGACCATCCACTACGTCGACCTGTTGCCCGACGGCACTCAGCGGCAATACAGCAGCATCCAGGAATGCAAAAGCGTCGTGACGACGCCCTCGGGCGGTCAGGTCCTGCTGGACAAGGGGTTCTACAACGTCACCGGGCTCGCGTGGTCGGGCCGCGGCAAAATCAGGAGGGTTGACGTTTCGGTGGACGGGGGTCGCAACTGGCGCACTGCACGGCTTGAGACGCCGGTGCTGGACAAATGCCTGACACGCTTCAGCCTCGACTGGGTCTGGGACGGCAAAGCTGCCTTTATTCAGAGCCGCGCCACCGACGAAACCGGCTATGTCCAGCCAACTTACGCTCAACTGCGCGCTGTGCGGGGAACCCGTTCCACCTATCACAACAATTCGATCCAGTCGTGGCTGGTCCAGGAGAGCGGCGAGGTCAAGAATGTCCAGCTGTCCTAGGCTCATCGCCGCGGCATTGTTATGCCTGACGGCGCTGGCCTCGGGTGCCGGGGGACCTGACGCGTTTCCCGGGATCGGCCGGCCGGCCACGCCACGGGAGATCGCGGCCTGGGACATCGACGTCCGTCCGGATTTCAAAGGCCTTCCGGCCGGCTCAGGCAGCGTTGCGAAAGGCCAGGAAGTCTGGGAAAGCAAGTGCGCGTCCTGCCACGGCGTTTTTGGTGAATCAAACGAGGTGTTCAATCCGCTGGTCGGGGGGACGAGCGCAGACGATATCAAGACCGGGAGGGTCGCCAATCTCAAGCGCAGCGATTACCCAGGGCGCACGACGTTGATGAAAGTCTCCCACTTGTCCACGCTGTGGGATTACATCAACCGCGCGATGCCCTGGAACCAGCCCAAGTCATTGAGCGTTGAAGAGGTGTATTCGGTCACTGCCTATCTGCTGAACCTGGGGGGCGTCCTGCCGGACGACTTCACGTTGTCGGATAAAAATATCCGCGAGGTTCAGCAGCGGCTGCCGAATCGCAACGGGATGACGACGGCGCATGCGCTGTGGCCCGGAAATGAACTCGGCGGCATCTCGAAGCCGGATGTGAGTGCAGTCGCATGCGTGAAAGACTGCCCGGTCGGATCAAAGGTCAGCTCAAGCCTTCCGCCATTTGCGCGAAATTCGCACGGCAATCTGGCTGAACAGAACCGCCTCGTTGGCGCGCAGCACGGTGCCGACACCGTGAGGCCAGAAGGAGCGCCACGGGTGGTTGCCCTCGCCCCTAAGGAAGCCGCAAAGGCGGGCGCCGCACAGAACAGCACTGCGACCCAGGGTGGATCTGACAGCGAGGCCGCGCAGGCGCTCGCGCAGCAGAACAACTGCATCGGCTGCCATGCCATCGACCGCAAGGTCCTCGGCCCGAGCTGGACCGACATTGCAAAAAAACACACGGGCAAAGCAGACTATCTGGCCGGAAAGATCAAGAGTGGAGGCGTCGGCGTCTGGGGCTCCATCCCGATGCCACCGCAGGGCTTGAACGAAGCGGATGCAAGGCGAATTGCCGGATGGCTGGCTTCCGGGGCGACGCCGTGATCTCGGGATAAGTCCCCATGGCAATTCCAGCCCATTTATTAGTATTAACTTAATTATCAGGAGACCAGATGCAAACTCGTCGCGACACTCTCAGGCAAAGCGCAACAGTCGCAGCGTTGCTCGCTTCGACCGGAATGTTTCCAGGTCCCGCCCTCGCCTTCAACAAAGAGGCATTCGATGCCAAGACAATCGCCGAAGCAGTCAAGGCGTTCGGCGGTGGGGCACCGACCGAAAGCAAGGACGTGACACTCACTGCGCCCGACATCGCTGAAAACGGGGCTGTCGTGCCGCTGGGCGTGGCCACCACGCTCACCGGCGTCAAGCAGATGTTGCTCCTGGTGGAGAAGAATCCAAGCGCCATGGTCGCAAAGTTTGACGTGACCGATGCGGTCGAACCGCAATTTCTTACCCGAGCCAAGATGGGACAGACTTCCGATGTCTATGCAGTCGCGATCATGGCGGACGGCAAGGCGTTCTTTGCTAAAAAGGATGTGAAGGTCACTCTGGGCGGCTGCGGAGGCTGAAGACAAGGCTGTATTCCAGTTCGAAACATCAAGGAGCTTCAAATGGCAGATCCAATGCGCATCCGCGCCCAAGCAGCGGGCGGCAATGCCACGGTCCGGGTACTGATGAGTCATGAAATGGAAACCGGTCAGCGCAAGGACGCTGCGGGCAAGTCCATCCCGGCGTGGCACATCACCGACGTGACGGCCAGCTTGAACGGCAAGCCTGTTCTGACGGCGGAATGGGGACCGGCGGTGGCCAAGAACCCGTTCCTGCAGTTCACGGTGAAAGGAGCAAAGGCGGGCGACAAGATCGGTATCACCTGGAAAGACAACAGGGGCGATACGCGAACGGACGAAGCAGTCGTGACGTGAAGGCGCCTTCATGACAACAAAAATCGCACTTCTGGCCCTGCTGTCGGCTGCCCTTGCCGGCCCGGCAGTCCTGGCCCAGAAGACCGCCACCGAATCCATCGAAGAGTACCGGGCGATGCTGGCCGACGGCAATCCTTCCGAACTGTTCGAAGCCAAGGGGGAGGACCTGTGGAAGCAGCAACGGGGTCCCAGGAAAACGTCGCTCGAGGGGTGCGATCTTGGCAAGGGCGCAGGGGTGGTCAAAGGAGTGTTTGTCGAGCTTCCGCGCTATTTTCCGGATACCGGGCGGGTTCAGGACCTGGAGTCACGCCTCGTCTCCTGCATGGAGAGACTGCAGGGGTTCGACGCCCGGGAAATCGCAAAGACGCCGTTCGGCAAGGGCGAACAAGTGAATGTCACCGCGCTTGCGACCTGGATAGCGGGCCAGTCCAAGGGCATGAACTTCAACTTGCCTCAGGCCCAAGCACAGGAACGTGCGATGTTCGAGGTCGGCAAGCGTCTGTTCTTCCAGCGCGGCGGATCTCATGATTTCTCGTGCGCCTCCTGCCATGGCGAAGACGGCAAGCGGATCCGATTGCAGGAGCTGGCGAACCTGACCAAGAATCCGGGCGCCGGGCGCGCGTTCGGCGCCTGGCCTGCCTACCGCGTCTCCAACGGCGAAATGTGGGGCATGCAACTGCGCCTGAACGACTGCTATCGCCAGCAGCGGTTCCCCTATCCGGGTTTTGGCAGCGATGCGACCATCGCGCTGGGCGTCTATCTGGGCGTCAACGGCAAGGATGCAGTATCCACCGCCCCCGCCATCAAACGCTAGCAGGACACTGCATGAAAACCAATTTTCGGATCGCCGCCATCTTGCTCGGCGCTGCTTCGCTTGTCGTTGGGTGCGCAACGCCCCCAGAGGCAATCAACCTCGACCAGATCACGGCGGACGTGGTCCGGTCATCGTTCCGGGACCAGGGAATCGCCACGGTCGCCCGCCTGGCGCAGGACGATTCGAACCGGGAATGCAGCGCTGCCCAGGTGGCGGGCAAACCACTGGACGCTGCTCGCGCCAGGGTGATTGAGGCAGCCAACCTGAAAACCATCAAATGGCCGAGCGACGGCAAGTTCCTCGGTGACTGGAAGGAAGGCGAGCGCATCGCCCAGAACGGGCGCGGCCTGACGTGGACCGATGACAGCAAAACACCGAACGGCGGCAACTGCTACAACTGTCACCAGATCACGAAGCAGGAAATCTCCTTCGGCACCATCGGCCCCAGTCTCTACCACTACGGAAAGTCGCGTGGGGTCGCCGATCCAGGCAGTCCAGCCTCCCGCGCGACGTTGGAATACACCTGGGGGAAAATCTGGAATTCCAAAGCCTATAACGCCTGCTCGAACATGCCCAGGGCAGGCCATGCGGGCATTCTGGACGAAGCGCAGGTCCGTCATGTGGTGGCGCTGCTGCTGGACCCCCAGTCACCGGTCAACAAGTAACCCCAGGACGGCCGGACCGCGCCTCTCGTATCTCAGTCCGTCACTAAATGCCCCAGCATGAATTTGTCCAAACGTGATTTCTTTCAAGTTCTGGGTGCGGGCGCCGCCGCGGGCATGGGTCTGGGCCGATGGGCCGATGCGGACGCCGCAACTGCGGCCCAGGGTCTCTACGACATCCCGCGTTTTGGCACGGTGTCTTTCCTTCACATGACCGACTGCCACGCGCAACTCAAGCCGATCTACTTTCGCGAGCCCAGTGTCAATCTCGGCGTCGGCGCGATGACAGGCAAACTACCGCATCTCGTCGGCGAGCACCTGCTCAAGGCGGCCAATGTCCGGCCTGGTTCGGCCGACGCGTATTCGCTCACCTATCTCGACTTCGAAAAGGCGGCTCGTCGCTACGGCAAGGTGGGCGGGTTTTCACATCTGGCGACACTGGTCAGGCGCATGAAGGCCAGCCGTCCCGGCGCAATGCTGCTGGACGGCGGAGACACGTGGCAGGGGTCCGGGACGGCCCTGTGGACCGACGGGCAAGACATGGTGGATGCCGCCAAATTGCTTGGCGTGGATGTGATGACGGGTCACTGGGAATTCACGCTTGGCATGAAACGCGTGAGTGAAATCATTGAAAAGGACTTTCAAGGCAAGGTCGATTTCATCGCCCAGAACGTCAAGACCAACGACTTCGGCGACCCGGTGTTCAAGCCGTATGTCATGCGGGAAATCAACGGCGTTCCGTGCGCGGTCATCGGCCAGGCCTTTCCCTATACGCCGATCGCCAACCCGCGCTATCTGGTTGCCGACTGGGGCTTCGGCATCCAGGAAGAAAACATGCAGAAGATGGTCGACGAGGTTCGGACCAAAGGGGCACACGTCGTCGTCCTGCTCAGTCACAACGGGATGGATGTCGACCTCAAAATGGCCGGGCGGGTCACGGGCATCGACGCCATCCTGGGCGGCCATACCCATGACGGCATGCCGGTCGCCAGCGTTGTCGCCAACCGGAGCGGCAAGACCCTGGTCACGAACGCCGGCTCCAACGGGAAATTCCTAGGGGTCATGGACTTCGAAGTGAAGGACAAGAAGGTCGTCGACTATCGGTACAAGTTGCTGCCTGTCTTCGCAAACATGTTGCCGGCCGACCAGGAGATGGATGCGCTGATCACCCGAGTGCGGGCGCCGTACGAAGCCAAGCTGGCTGAAAAGCTTGCCGTCACCGAAGGGACCCTGTATCGACGCGGCAATTTCAATGGAACGGGCGACCAGCTGCTGCTTGATGCACTGATGGACGTGCAGAGTGCCGAGATCGCGTTCTCCCCGGGGTTTCGATGGGGCACGTCGCTGCTGGAGGGACAAGTCATCACGCGGGAGTGGCTGATGGACATGACCGCCACGACATATTCCTATGCGACCGTCACTGAAATGACAGGCGAGACGATCAAGACCATCCTCGAGGATGTGTGCGACAACCTTTTCAATCCGGACCCTTACTATCAGCAGGGTGGCGACATGGTTCGCGTTGGCGGCTTGCAGTACAGCTGCACCCCCCTGGCGTCGATGGGCAAGCGAATCGACGACTTGAGGTTGAATGGCAAGCCGATCGAGGCATCGAGGAAATATAAAGTGGCCGGCTGGGCGCCGGTGGCTGAAGAAGCACGAACCGCGGCCGGCAACAAGCCCGTCTGGGAAGTCGTCGAACAGTGGCTCAAGTCGCGCTCGGGCAAGGTTCCGGCACGCGATGTCAACATGCCCACTCTCAAGGGCGGCCTGCCCAACCCGGGATACGAATCCGCTTAGTGCCAAGGTGTAAAACAACCCCAAACCAGGAAAGCAACGTGATGAACCCACCAATGCGCAGAGAGTTGTTGTCGGCCGGCGCTCTGGCAACCCTGGCGGTAC
>JAYUHN010000004.1:0-7509 GCA_043766965.1 Ramlibacter sp.
ACAAGCTGGACGCCTGGGTCGATGCGCACTTCGACGAGGAGGTTCGCTTCCTGCAGCAGCTGGTTCGCGTGCCGACCCCGACCCCGCCGGGCGACAACGCGCCGCACGCCGAGCGCACGGCCGACCTGCTGCAGCAATTCGGCTTCGAGGCCGAGCGGCACCCGGTGCCTGCCGCCGACGTCCATGCCTATGGGATGGAATCGATCACGAACCTCGTCGTCCGGCGCCGCTATGGCCCGGGCCGGACCATAGCGCTCAACGCCCATGGCGATGTGGTCCCGCCCGGCGAAGGCTGGACCCATCCGCCCTACGGCGCCGAGATCATGGACGGCAAACTGTATGGCCGCGCGGCGGCGGTGAGCAAGTCGGATTTCGCCAGCTTCACCTTTGCAGTGCGGGCGCTGGAGTCCCTCGGCGCAGACCTGAAGGGCGGGATCGAACTGCACTTCACCTATGACGAAGAGTTCGGCGGCGAGCTGGGGCCGGGCTGGCTGCTGCGCAACAAGCTGACCAAAGCCGATCTCCTGATCGCCGCGGGCTTCAGCTACGAGGTGGTCACTGCGCACAACGGCTGCCTGCAGCTGGAGGTCACCGTGCACGGCAGGATGGCGCATGCCGCCATTCCTGACACCGGCGTCGACGCGCTGCAGGCCGCGGTGCATATTCTGAATGCGCTGTACGCGCTCAACGCCTCGTACCGGCAGGTGAGATCGAGCGTCAAGGGCATCACCCACCCATACCTGAACGTCGGCCGGATCGAGGGCGGCACCAACACCAACGTGGTGCCGGGCACGGTCAGCTTCAAGCTCGATCGCCGCATGATCCCGGAGGAACTGCCGGCAACGGTGGAAGCCGCCGTGCGTGGGACGATCGAGCAGGCGGCGGCGGAATGTCCGGGTATCGGGGTCGGGATCAGGCGGCTGCTGCTGGCCCATTCGATGCGGCCCTTGCCGGGCAACAAGCCACTGGTCGATGCGATCCAGAAGCACGGGCAGGCGGTGTTCGGCGAGGAGATCCCGGCGATGGGAACGCCGCTTTACACCGACGTGCGCCTGTATGCCGAAGCGGGCATCCCGGGCGTGATCTACGGCGCCGGTCCGCGCACGGTGCTCGAATCGCATGCCAAGCGCGCCGACGAACGCCTGGAGCTGGAAGACCTGCGGCGCGCGACCAAGGTGGTGGCCCGCACGCTGCGCGAGCTGCTCGGCTGAACGCGCCTCGCATCGGTCATCCCGGGCCTGACCCGGGTTCCAGGTGCCGCGCATCTGTCATCCCGGGCCTGACCCGGGATCCAGGCGCGAGGAATACTCGATCCCGGATCAAGTCCGGGATGACAGTTCCTCTCACCAGCCGCTGAAGCGCTTCCAGGTGTCCGTGATGCGATTGCCGCCCGCGATGAGCTTGTACTCGCCGTACTGCGCCGCCGTCGAACACGCGTGGTTCGGCAGGATGCGCAGCTGTGTTCCCACCGGCAAGTGCAGCGCGCCGTCGATCTTGCCCGAGCGGTGCGCGACGATGCCGTGCTCCTGGTTGGCACCCACCATCACCAGGTCGTCCAGCGGCTGTCCATGGACGTCGCAGACCAGGCCATAGCCCTGGTCCACCGGTTGGCTCGCCGTGCCGCGGTCGCGCGACATCGCCATCCAGCCGGCGTCGATCAGCGTCCAGCCCTGGTCGGGCCGGTGCCCGATGACGGTGCCCAGCACCGACAGCGCGATGTCGCCGACGCTGCACACGCCCAGCCCCGCCATCACCAGGTCGAAGAACACAAAGACGCCCGCGCGCACTTCGGTCACGCCTTCCAGCCGCTCTGCGAACAAGGCGGTGGGCGTCGAGCCGACGCTGACCACCGCGCAATCGATACCGTCAGCGCGCAGCCGGTTGGCCGCGAGGACCGCACCCGCGCGCTCCTGCTCCGCCATCGCGCTGATGGCGTTCGCTGACCTGCAATCGTACGAACTGCCGGCATGGGTCATCACGCCCTTCAGGGTGATGCCGGCTTCGACCAGGCAGCGGCCGATCTCCAGCAGCAGTGCGGCGCCGGGCTTGACGCCCGAGCGGTGGCCGTCGGTGTCGATTTCAATCAGCACCTCGTACCGTGAACCCTGCCGCGCCCGCGCCGCCAGCAGCAGCGCCGTTTCCATGCTGTCCAGGATCAACGACAGGCGCACGCCCCCGGCCTGCAGCGCCGCGACGTGATCGAGCTTGTTGGGCGCGATGCAGACCGCGTACAGGATGTCGCGGACGCCATGGCCGGCGAAGTAATCCGCTTCCAGCAATGTCGACACGGTGATCGGGCCCTGCGGCGCTTCCATCAGCCTTCGCGCCACGTCGATCGACTTGCAGGTCTTGACGTGCGGCCGGAAGGCCACACCGAGACCGCGCAACCGGCTGCGCATTCGCTCGATGTTGCGGTCCATCAAGTCTTGGTCCAGCAGCAGCGCCGGTGTTTCCAGCTGCTCCAGCGTCGTCATGTCAGCGGCCAGCCTGTTGCGGTTCCCGCGCCAGCACCCGCCCGGGCCTGGCCCCCGTCGAACGGCCGTGCTGCCATACCGCGATGCCATTCACGATCACGGCTTCGATGCCAATCGCCGGGGCGATCGGCGCCTCATAGGTGGCGGCTGAATCGATGGTGTCCGCGTTGAACAGCGTGATGTCGGCATACGCCCCTTCACGCAACACGCCGCGGTCCTTCAAACCGAAATTCGTCGCCGTGAGGCCAGTCATCTTGTACACCGCCGTCTCCAGCGGAAAGAGGCCCAGCAGCCGGCCATAGTGACCCAGCACGCGCGGGAAGCTGCCCCACAGACGCGGGTGCGGCTCGGCATCGTGCGGCAGTCCGTCCGAGCCGATCATGACCTTGTCGTGCCTGAGGATGCGCTGCACGTCGTCCTCGTCCAGCCGGAAATAGATGCCGCCGGCCGGGCTCAGGCGCCGGATCGCCTCGTCCTGCCCGACCCCCATTTCGGCGGCGATCGCATCCAGGTTCTTGCCGGCGTGCTGCGGCAGCGGCTTCGACCAGCTGACGATGACGCGCGAAGAGGTGGCAGCGCGATCCGCCGACAGGATGGTGGAGCCCGCCGTGTAGGGATAGCAGTCGATGCAGATCGGCTGGCTGGCCATGTTGCGCTCGATGAACGTCAGCGCTTCCTGCGAGCGGCCATGGTTGGCCGGGCCGACCACCTTGAGGTGCGAGATCACCACCGGCACGCCGACTTCGCGCCCGATGCGGAAGGTCTCCTCAAGAGAATCCATCACCCGGTCGCCTTCGTCGCGCATGTGGGTGCAGTAGACACCTTGAAATTGCCGCAGCGGCTGGCAGACGGCGATGACTTCCTCAGTTGGCGCCGCCACCGACGGTTCGTAGAACAGCCCGGTCGAGACGCCCACCGCGCCCGCTTCCATCGCTTCCTGCACCAGCGCCCGCATCCGGCCGACCTGCGCCGGCGACGCGGGCGCGCCGAGGTCATCGACCGTCGCGACGCGCAGCGTGGTGTGTCCCACCAGCAGGGCACAGTTGGTCGCCGGCGGCTGCTCGCGCAAGCGGGCGACGTACGACGCGAAGGTGGGAAACGAAAACCAGCCGCCCTCTTCGTCCAGCAGGTTCAGCGGCGGCGTGACCGGCTGCGGGACCGGGCGCGGCATCGGCGCCAGCGAGATACCGCAGTTCCCTGCCACCACCGTCGTGATGCCCTGGCTGACCTTGGGCGCCATGTCCGGGCTGGACAGCATGAGCCTGTCGTCATGGGTGTGGGCGTCGATGAACCCGGGGGCGGCGATGCGGCCGCCCAGGTCGATTTCAAGTGCGCCATGAGCCGCCGCCAGGTCGCCGATGCTTGCGATGCGGTCACCGCGGATGCCGATGTCGCCTGAATAGCGCAGCGCGCCCGTGCCATCGACGATGCTGGCGTTGCGGATCAACAGGTCGAAGGGGCGCTGCATCGAGGAGTGCGTCATGAAACCGACCGGCACGCGCCGCTCAATCGATCTTTGCGCCGGAGAATTTGACGATCTTCGCCCACTTCACGGTCTCGCGATGGGACAGCTCGAGGAACTCGTCGGGCGTGCTGGGCGATGGTTCTGCGCCCAGCGCCTTGAACCGGTCGCGCACAGCCGGCGTGGCCAGGGCGGTCCGGATTTCGGCATTCAGGCGGTTGACAATGTCCCTGGGCATGTTGGCCGGACCGATGATGCCGCCCCAGGCGGTCACTTCGAACCCGGCCAGGCCGGATTCGGCAATGGTCGGAACATCCGGATAGGTGGGCGAGCGCTGCGGCGACGATATGCCGATGGCCCGCACCTTGCCGGCCTGGGCCAGCGGCCCGGACACCGGCGTGTTCACCATCATCAGCTGGACGCTGCCACCGATCAGGTCGGTCACCGCCGCCGTCGCGGCCCGATAGGGGACGTGCAACATGTGGATCCCGGTCATGGCCTTGAACAGTTCCACGCCGAGATGGGCCGTGGTGCCGTTGCCATCCGAGGCATACGCCACCTTGCCGGGATTCTGTTTCGCATAGGCGATCAACTCGGGCACGGTTCGCACCGGCAGGTCGTTGCTGACGATCATCAGGTTGGACAGGCGCAGCGTGTTCGACACCAGCGTCAGGTCCTTGTCGACGTCGTACGGAACGGTCGCGAGCAATGACTTGTTGGTCGCCAGTGAAACGACGTTGCCGTACGCCAGCGTGTAGCCGTCGGGTGCCGATTTCACCAGATCGAGCGTGCCGATCACATAGGAGCCGCCGGGCTTGTTATCGATCACGACTGGCACGCCCAGCTGCAGCGACAGTTGCTGGCCCAGCGAGCGCATCAGCGCATCCGGCGCCCCGCCAGGCGCGGAGGGGATGATCAGGCGGATCGGCTTTTCGGGCCAGGCGGCAAGGGCCGGGCCGCCGGCTACGGCCGAGGCAATGAGCCCGAGCAAGGCGAGAAGGATGCGTCTGAACATGGAAGGTCTTGTGACGGTCGCGGAGCAACCAGACCAGTGAATCTAAACCAAAAAAAAGGCACGGGTGCTATCCGATGACAGCGCCTCGTGCCCTCCCTGGATCGGGCGAAAAGCCCGTGCTTCTTGTTTTGTGAGGCTGTACTGCCCCGTACTTAGCGGACGCGGCCGCGGCGGAACAGGTTGACGATGGCCAGCAGGATGACCGCGCCGATCAGCGAGACCACGACCGAGCCAATGCTGAAGCCTTGGTTGATGGTGCCCAGGCCGACCAGCGGGGAAATCAGCCAGCCACCAATGAAAGCGCCCACGATGCCAACGACCACGTTGAGAATGATGCCTTGCTGGCCATCAGTCTTCATGATCATGCTGGCAAGCCAGCCGACGATACCGCCTACGATTAACCAGAGGATCAGACTCATGTTTCACTCCTAAAGCCGCGAACGGCGCGTTGTTGATAGCGGGCCGGCCCTTCCGGTCCGACCACCCGCCGCGTGTAACGGCCGGTGAATGGAATATCGGTGGACCTCCTTTCCTGCCGCGTAGTCACCGGACGCTCTGAGGGTGCGCTGTTGTCGCGTCAGCGCGTCAGACAAACCCTACCTCCGCAGGAAGACGTTCGGGGGGGGTTTCCGGTCCGGCCGACTGGTTTTCACGGGGTGGTCGACGTCCCTTGCGCGCCCCAGGCGCGTCGGGGGCCGACCCTTTCTCCAAGACCGGTCAAACTTCGCTCATGCCCTGGCACGCCCGACTCGAACTGGACTACCGCATGGAGGCCGGGCGTTGCGTGGCCCGCTTCGAGCACGACGGCCCGCTGCGGATCCTGCAAAGCCTTTATCCGGAGGACAGAGGCATCTGCCACAACGTCATCGTCCATCCGCCCGGCGGCCTGGTCGGCGGGGACACGCTGGAGATCGGTGTGCGGGTCCGCGAATCGGCGCACGCCCTGATCACGACGCCCGGGGCCACCCGCTTCTACCGCTCTGACGGCGAAACCGCGCTGCAGGACACCCGCATCCAGCTCGATGCGGGCGCCCGAATGGAATGGCTGCCGCTGGAAGCGATCTGCTACAGCGGCTGCCTGGCCGAAAACCGCCTGCAACTGGAGCTGGCGCCGGGCAGCGAGTGGATCGGATGGGACGTGATCGCGTTGGGGTTGCCCGAAGCGGGCCTGCCTTTCGATCGCGGCCATTTCCTGCAACACCTCGAGCTGGCAGGGCACTGGCTGGAGCACGGGCGCATCGATTCGGGCGACCGGCGGTTGCTGGACGGCCCGCTCGGCCTGGCCGGCCGGCGCTGCCTCGCGTCCCTGTTCCTTGTCGCCGGCGCCGACTTGACGCGCCCGCGTCGCGAGCACGCTCTCGCCCTGGCCCGGGAGGTGATCGAGGCCGATCCGCTGGCTCCGACTGCAGGGGCCACGGCGCCTGGCAGCCGCGTGATTGCAGTGCGCGTGCTGGCACCGCTGGTCGAGCCCGCGCTGGCGCTGCTGAAGGCGGTGCGCGCCGCCTGGCGACGTTCACTTTGGGGCCGTCCGGCCACGACGCCGCGTAGCTGGGCCTTGTAGCGGCCCGACGACGGCCTCGTCCTACGGCACGACAGGCGATGGGTACCGCTTTCGCGGTGTGCTCTCCGGCACAGCCGGGCTCGGATGTTTTCTAGCATTGACTGATTCCATCGACTAGGGAGCACTGACATGAACACCAAGATCTCAGCCCACTCGCGCAAAAGCCTCGTCTCCTTCGGCGTCGCCGCCCTGCTCGCCATGACGGCCGCCACGGCCCAGGTTGCAACCGGCACCACGGGCATCGACGCGTCCGGCAGCTACCAGCAGGAAGTGAAGGCCTGCATGACCGGCAAGACCCAGCAAGACCAGGAGACCTGCCTGCGGGAAGCCCGCAATGCCCAGGCCGACAAGAAGCGCGGCGTGCTCGACAACGCCGGCGCCCAGTTCGACGCCAATGCCGCCGCTCGCTGCAGCGTCTTGACCGGTGAGGAACAGGCTGCCTGCCAGGCCCGCGCCATGGGCTACGGCAGCACCAGCGGCGGCGTCGCCGCAGGAGGCGTGCTGCGCGAAGTCGAAACCGTCGTCCTGCCTGCGGGTTCGAATTCGGTGGTCATCGAGCCCAAGACGGCCGACCCGGTGCTGCTGGTCCCGACCCGGTAGCCAGATGACTGCGCCTGACCTCCACTCCGACAAGACGGGCAGGAATCGCGGTCCCGCGGACACCAGTGAACGCTCGCGGGATGACGTCAACGACGACCAACCCTATTCGAATCGCGGCTCCGAGGACGAGTCGATCGAGCCGCGAGGCTACGAAGAACGCAGCGAGGGCGACCGAGGCGCCAAGTCGGGCCGTAACCTCGACCAGTTGGCGCAGGCCAGGACCCGGCCCGAAGATCGCAAGTGATCCGGCATCGGGCCTAGATCGCCACCAGGTGGCGGATTCCTTCGCTCTTCATTTCCGTCCCTTTGCCCCGTGCGATGAACTGCCCGCGCTGCATCACCAGATAGTCGTCGGCAAGCTCTTCGGCGAAATCGTAGTACTGCTCCACCAGCAGGA
>JAYUHN010000005.1:0-2824 GCA_043766965.1 Ramlibacter sp.
TACGGCTACAACATGCGCTACACCACCGGCGTGCTGGCCGCCTCGGGCACCATCACGCAACTGGTGCCGCCGTCGCTGGTGCTGATCGTGATGGCGGACCAGCTCGGACGCTCGGTCGGCGACATGTACAAGGGCGCCTGGGGACCGTCGATCCTGCAGGTGCTGATCTTCGCGCTCTACACCTTCGCGCTCGGCATCGTCAGGCCGCACCACGTGCCCGGCATCCCGAAGGAAGCGCGCACCATGAGCGGCCTGAAGCTCTGGATGAAGTGCCTGCGCGGCATCATTCCATCGGCCGTGCTGATCTTCGCGGTGCTGGGCTCGATGGGCGGCCTGCCCTGGATGGACAGCGCGATCGCGACGCCGACCGAAGCCGGCGCGATGGGCTGCGTCGGCGCGCTGGTGCTGGCGGCAATGCATCGGCGGCTGTCGTGGGACCTGATGTGGCAGGCCATGGTCGGCACCATGCGCCTCACCGCGATGGTGGTCTTCATCCTGGTCGGCTCGCGCGTGTTCTCGATGGTATTCCAGGGCGTCGACGGCGCGCGCTGGGTCGAGCACATGCTCACCGGCCTGCCGGGCGGCCAAGCGGGCTTTCTGATCGTCGTCAACATCTTCATTTTCTTCCTGGCGTTCTTCCTCGACTTCTTCGAGATCGCGTTCATCATCCTGCCGATGCTGGGCCCGGTCGCCGCCAAGCTGGGCATCGACATGGTCTGGTTCGGCGTGCTGCTGTGCGTGAACATGCAGACCAGCTTCATGCACCCGCCTTTCGGTTTTGCTCTGTTCTACCTGCGCGGCGTCGCCGACACGCTGTACAAGGAAAAGCGGATCGAGAAACCGATTCAGTCCAACGACATCTACATGGGCGCGATTCCGTGGGTGCTGATGCAGCTGATCCTGGTGGTGATCGTCATCTTCGTGCCGCAGACCGTCACCGTGTTCCTCGACAAGGAACAGACGATCGACATCGACAAGGTCAAGATCGAGATGCCGGCCGAAGCGCTGGACCCGGGCCCGGCGCAGCTCAAGCCGGGCGAGAGCCAGGGCCAGCGCGACACCGACAACGCGGCCGCCGAGCAGAAACGGATCGACGAGCTGTTCAACGCGCCCAAAAAGTGAAGCCGTCCCCTGCCGGGCCGATGGGGCCGCCGCCGTTCCGCTTCCAGCCGGCGTCCGACTCGCCATTGCAGGGCGCGGCTTTCTCGCCGACGTTCAAGCTGATCGCCACCGTGCTGCTGTTCGGGGTGGCGGGCTGGTTCGTGCACCTGTGGCTGGCGGGCAAGGTGTCGGGTGGCATCGTTTCCATCCTGACCTGGTTCGTCGCGGCGATGGTGCTCATGGCCTGCACCTGGTGGAGCATCGTGCGCAGCGTCACCCGGCTGGATGCGAGCGAGCTGCACCAGACCTGGATGTGGCACAAGAAGATGGAGCTGCGCGAACTGGCGTCCGCCCGGCTGATCCGCGTGCGCGGACTGGACTGGCTGGTCGCGCCTCGCATCTACCTGCGGACCCTGGAGGGAAAGTTCGGCGTTTTTCATGCCGCGGAAGCTCCGATGATCGCGGAATTCGAACGGCTGGCCGCCCAGCTGACCGCGTTCCGTCGGATGCGCTAGAAATTGGCCCATGGCATGAAACACCGCAAGACCTTCACCGCCGTGGCCATCGTCGTGCTGGCGCTGCTGGGCGTGCTGGCATGGCTGCACGACTTTGTCACCCTGGACGGGGCCAGGACGGTCTATACGGCCGATTGCGGCGGCCCATGGCGGGGCGACGTCTGCGCCGGCGCGATGCGCGCCGGCAGCCGCTACCGCTTTCGCGCATTCAAGCCGCGCGGCGAGGTGATTTTCTGGGTCGCCGGTTCGCCCGAACCGTCAGGGAAGCTCGCGCCTTGCGCCGTCCTGAATGCGAAGCAATGGTCCTGCAAACAGGGTCCGGACAGCCAGCGCACGATCACGCATGAAATGAGATTCGGCCATCCGGTGCACGACGGCCGCGGCCCGGGCCGTCCATTCCATCCGGTATCGAAGCTGAAGTGGCTGCTGCTCGACGCCGGCGTGCCGCTGTTCCATGAAGCCGATGAGTAGGCCCCCGCCGAACGACGTGGCTCAGGCCCTGGCCCTTGCCACAACAATGGCGCGCGGCCGCACCAGAGCCATCGCGTAATAGACGACGCCGCCGATCGCCACGCCGAAGAACCAGCCATAGGTGCCCCACCACGCCGGCAGAACGGTCGTGAGGTTGGGAAGGACGCTCGAAAACAGCGCGCCGATGCCGGCCGCGACCAGCGCGTTGACGTTCCAGCCGCCCTCGTAGCGGTAGGCGCCGTGCTCCTGGTACAGCGCCTGCACATCGACCTGCCCTTTGGCGATCAGGTAGTAGTCGACCAGGATGATGCCCAGCAGCGGACCCATGGTGGCCCCGATCGCATTCACGAAGCCGGCGGCATTGCCCTCCCACGGCGCGAACGGATACAGCACCAGCGCGATCGCCGCGGCGATGTAGCCGCCCTTCTTGAAACTGATGCTTCGGGGGAAGACGTTGGAGAAGTCGAAGGCCGGCGACACGAAGTTGGCCACCACGTTGATGCCGAGCGTCGCGACGGTGAAGGTGAGCGCCGCCAGCAGCGCCAGGAACCAGCTGTCGAACTTGGCCGAAATCTGTTCGGGATGCAGCAGCACTTCGCCGTAGACCCGGAATGCGGCGATGGTGGTGACGCCCGCGACCAGCGAGAACAGGATCAGGTTGACCGGCAGGCCCCACAGGTTGCCCTTTCGCACCGTCTCCTTGTCCTTCGCATAGCGCGAGAAGTCGCAGAAGTTGA
>JAYUHN010000006.1:0-7494 GCA_043766965.1 Ramlibacter sp.
CCCGGCCCGGTGGTTCAGTCGCGCGGGCGATGACGTGGCGAACAACGAACGCGCCGCACGCGCATTGGAGATGGCCGGCCTGCAACACCGCAAGGCTGCGGTTGCGGGGGCCATCAGCCACGGCGAACAGCGCCAGCTCGAGATCGCCATGACACTGGCCACCGAGCCGCGTGTGCTGCTGCTGGACGAACCGCTGGCCGGCATGGGCAGCGCCGAGGCCGAACGCATGGTCACCCTGCTGCAGCGGATCAAGCCCGACCATGCGGTGATGCTGGTGGAGCACGACATGGACGCGGTGTTCGCCCTGGCCGACCGCCTCACCGTGATGGTCAACGGCGAGGTGATCGCCAGCGGCACGCCGGCCGAGATGCGGGCGGATGCGAACGTGCAGGCGGCATATCTGGGGGAAGAGCATTGAACAGGGATTCGTTCGACAAGCTCATCGAAGCCCGCGGCCTGCACACCTATTACGGCGCCAGCCACATCCTGCGCGGCATCGACTTCGCCGTCGGCCGCGGCGAGACCATCGGCCTGATAGGCCGAAACGGCATGGGCAAGAGCACGCTTCTGAAGACGCTGATGGGGCTGGTCAAGCCGCGCTCGGGCAGCGTGCGGGTGCTGGGGCAGGACATGACGGGCCGCGCGCCCCACGAGATCGCGCAGCTCGGCCTGGCCTATGTGCCCGAGGGCCGCGGCATCTTCGGCAACCTGAGCGTCATGGAGAACCTGAGGATGGCGGCGCGTGCGGGCAGGCCGGGAAGCGCCGCCGATGGCATCGGGCGCCGCAACGACTGGACGTACCAGCGGGTGCTGGACACGTTTCCGCGCCTGAAGGAACGGCTCGGCCACGGCGGACAGCAACTTTCCGGTGGCGAGCAGCAGATGCTGACCATCGGCCGCGCCCTGATGACCAATCCGGAAGTGCTGATTCTCGACGAGGCCACCGAGGGCCTGGCGCCCCTGGTCGCGCGCGAGATCTGGCGCATCTGCGGCGTCATCCGCGAGAGCGGCATTTCCAGCGTGATCGTCGACAAGAACTGGAGGCACGTCACCCGGATCACCGACCGCAACGTGATCCTGGTGAAGGGCGAAGTGGTGTTTGCCGGCACGTCCGGCGAGCTGCGCTCTCGCCCGGCGCTACTGGAACAGTCCCTGGGCGTTTGACGGAACGGCTTCACGCATGACCCCGGCACCGATCCGATAAGCTGTGCACCCACAGGAGCGACCATGCGGACCCAGGTAGCGATCATCGGAGCCGGCCCCTCGGGCCTGCTGCTCGGCCAGCTCCTGGCGAAGGCCGGCATCGACAACGTCGTCCTCGAGCGCCAGAGTGGTGACTACGTGCTGGGGCGCATCCGCGCCGGCATCCTCGAGCAGGTGACGGTGGACCTGCTGCGCGAGGCGGGCGTCGGCCACGGCGTCGACGCATCGGGTACGGTCCACCATTGCATCGAGCTGGTTTTCGGCGGCGTGCGGCACCCGATCGACGTGCACGGCCTGACCGGCGGCAAGGTGGTCACTGCCTACGGCCAGACCGAACTGACGCGCGACCTGATGGATGCCCGCAAGCAGGCAGGCTTGCCGACGGTCTACGAAGCGCGCGAGGTGACGCCGCTCGATTTCGACGGCGCCAGGCCGCGCCTGACGTACCGCAAGGACGGCGCGATGCACGAGATCGAATGCGACTTCATCGCAGGCTGCGACGGCTTCCACGGCGTCAGCCGGGCCACGGTGAAGGACCGGGTCAGCGAGTTCGGAAAGGTCTATCCGTTCGGCTGGCTCGGCGTGCTGGCCGATGTGCCGCCGGTCTCCCCGCACGCCATCGTCTACGGCAACAGCGAGCGCGGCTTTTCGCTGTGCTCGATGCGCAGCCCGGCACGCAGCCGCTATTACGTGCAATGCCCGGTCGACGACCAGGTCCAGGCGTGGAGCGACCAGCGCTTCTGGGACGAGTTGCGCAGCCGGCTCGATCCCGATCTGGCGAGCCGGATCGTCACCGGGCCCAGCATCGAGAAGAGCATCGCGCCGCTGCGCAGCTTCGTCGCCGAGCCGATGCGGTTCGGCCGGATGTTCCTGGCCGGCGATGCGGCGCACATCGTTCCGCCCACCGGCGCCAAGGGACTGAACCTGGCCGCGAGCGACGTGAAGTACCTGTCAAGCGCTTTCATCGCTTACTTCAAGGACAAGAGCGCCACCGGCATCGACAACTATTCGCAGCTGTGCCTCAAGCGCGTGTGGAAGGCGGAGCGCTTCAGCTGGTGGCTGACGACGCTGATGCACCGCTTTCCGGACAGCGGCGGATTCGGGCAAAAGGTGCAGGAGGCCGAGCTCGAGTATCTTGTCAGTTCACGCGCAGCATCCACGGCACTGGCCGAGAATTACGTCGGCTTGCCGCTGTAGGTCTGCCCCGCAGCGACCGGCGGCTCCGGCCGATGGGCCGCATGCGTCGGCCGCCGCAGGCAAACATGGGAGGCGAGCCGAGATGGATCCCGGGTCAAGCCCGGGATGACAACTCCAGGGCTTCGCCGCCGCTTCCCTCGCAGTTACTCGCCCTTCCACGCCGGCGGCCGCTTCGCGCTGAAGGCTTGCACGCCCTCGCGAAAATCATGGCTGCCGTAGGCACGGCGGATCAGGTCTTCGCCATCCGGCAGATGGTGCAGCTGCAGCCGGCGCAAGCCTTCCTTGACGACGCTCTGCGTCACCGGCGCCAGAGCCACGAGCCGCTCGGCCAGCGCGATGCCCCCCGCCAGCAACTCGTTCGGCGCGGCGATGCCGTGCAGGAAGCCGCACGCGAGCGCCTCTTCGGCGCCGAGCATCTCGGCGAGCAGCAGCATCCGCTTGAGCCGCTGGGGACCGAAAGCCGCCGTCAGGCGTGCCATGTTCGCCATCGACAGGCAGTTGCCTAGCGTTTTCGCGATCGGCAGCCCGAGCTTCGCGTCGGGGGTCGCAAGCCGGAAGTCGCAGGTGGTGGCGATCGCGAGCCCGCCGCCGACGGCCCAGCCTTCGATCAGGGCGATGGTCGGCATCGGCAGCGCTTCCAGCATGCCGATGCAGGCGTCGATCCGCTTTTCGTAGGCAACCCCCGCATCGCCGTCGAAGCCGGCGAACTGCGCGATGTCGGTGCCGGCGACGAAGGCCTTGCCGCCGGCGCCGCGGAACATCACCGCGCGCACCGACGGGTCCTGGCGCAGCTGGTCGCAGAACACGCCGAGCTGGCCGTACATGGCCCAGGTCATTGCGTTGCGCTCCTGCGGGCGGTCGAAGGTCACCGTTGCGACGCAGCCCTGCAGGTCGAGACGAACGACGCCTTCAGACATCGGGGATCACCATGCGTGGCAACATGTCCCGCTCACGCGTCCATCTTGACGTTGGCATCCTTGATCACCTTGGCCCACTTGCGGCCCTCCGACCGGATGAAGTCCGCGAACTTCTCGGGCGTGCCGCCGCCGTCCTCGGCGCCATAGGTTTCGAACTTCTCGATCACGGCAGGCTGCCGCAGCACCTTGTTGATGTCCTCGTTCATGCGCTTGACCATCGCGGCCGGCATGGTGTGCGGACCGGCAAGGCCGTACCACGTGGTGGCTTCGTAACCGGGGAAGCCCGATTCGTCCATGGTCGGAACGCCCGGGTGGCCCTCGGCACGCTTGAGCCGGGTCTGCGCGATCGCGATCGCCTTGCCGCTCTTCACGTGCGGCGTGGCGGCCGTCATGGTGTCGAAGCTGTAGTTGATCTGGCCGCCGATCAGGTCCACCAGCATCGGGCCGGAGCCCTTGTACGGAATGTGCAGCGCCTGCACCTTGGCCTGCAGCTTGAACATCTCCAGGGCCAGGTGCTGTGCCGAGCCCGCCCCCGCCGAACCGAAGCTGACCTGGCCGGGATTGGCACGGCATTGGTCGACCACGCCCTTGACCGTGCGGGCGATCTGCTGGTCGTTGCCGATCAGCAGGTTGGGCGTGACGCCGACCAGGCAGATCGGCGCGAAGTCCTTGTTCGCGTCGTAGTTCATCTTCGGGAACAGCCCGGGCGCGATCGCGTGGCTGTTGATGTGCGCCATGATCAGCGTGTTGCCGTCACCCGGCTGGTGTGCCACGTAATCGGCGGCGATCACCCCCGTCGCGCCGGCACGGTTTTCGACCAGGACCGTGGTCTTCCACAGGTCGCTGAGCTTCTGCCCGACGACGCGGGCCAGGATGTCGGTGCCGCCGCCGGGCGCAAAGCCGACCACGATGCGAACCGGTCCGCTCGGCAGGGTCTGGGCCCGGAGCATGGGAGCGGCCACCAGTGCCGCCGCGCCCACCGCGAAAGTCCGTCTCTGAATCACCGCTCTCTCCTTGATGCGCTTGAAATGAGGCCGGTCAATCGGCGAAGTTTCCGCCGGCCCGGATCACCGGACCCCACTTGTCGATCTCCGATTTCAGCCAGCTGTGCAGCCCTTCCGAGGTGAGCTTGCTGTCCGGCGCCACCTCGGCGCCGAGGTCGGCCATCCGCCGTGTCACCTCAGGATCTTTCAACGCGGCGCGCACTGCCGCATTCATCTTGTCCAGGATCGGCCTGGGGGTGCCCTTGGGCGCGTAGATGCCATGCCAGACCACGACCTCGAAATCTTTCAGTCCTTGCTCAGCCAGGGTCGGCGTATCGGGCAGCGCCTTGATCCGGTTGCGGGTGGTGACACCAAAAAGCTTGACCGCGCCGGCCTTGATCTGCGGAATGGTCTGCGTGGTCTGGTCGCACAGCAAGTCGACCTGGCCCCCCAGCAGCGCCACCATCGCCGGCGCCGTACCCTGGAACGGCACGGCGGTGAGCTTCACGCCGAGGGCGCGCTCGAACATCAATCCGCACAGCTGCGACACCGCACCCAGCCCTGCGTTCGCGAGGTTGATCTTGCTCTCGTTCGCCTTGACGTACGCGATCAGTTCCTTCAGGTTGTTGGCCGGAAAGTCCTTGCGCGCCAGCAAGGTCATCGGGACGTCCACCGCCTGGCTGACGAATTCGAAATCGGTCAATGGGTTGTACGAAAGCTTTCGGTACAGCGCCGTCGATGTGGCCATGCCGTTGTGGTGAATGAGAAAGGTGTAGCCGTCCGGCGCAGCCCGGGCCACGAAGCTCGCGGCGACGGTGCCGCCCGCCCCGAGCTTGTTTTCAACCAGCACGGTCTGGCCCAGGGTCTTGGCCATCGCCGCCGCGAGCGAGCGCGCCACCACGTCCGTCGGGCCGCCGGCCGCGAAGGGGACGACCAGGCTGACTGGCCGGCTCGGCCACATCGGTTGGGCGAAAAGCCCGTTCGAGCAGACAGCGGCGAGGCTTGCCAGCAGAAGGCCGCGGCGAAAATTCATCGGAAGCTCCATCGGTTTGTGCCATGACAGCGTAACGCAGCGGCTCGCGCGCTGAATCGGTATGTTCCCCGAGCACATGCCCCTCATCCGTGGGAACTTCGATCGGACCTCAAGCCTCACGACACGAAAGTGATCTGCGCAGACAGCGCAACGTGGCCCTGGACATCACGGATCCAGAGCTCTGCCGCATCGGCTCCGGTGCCGGTGCCGCAAACGTCGAATGGGTGCAGGTCGAACACGGGTTTCAAAGCGCGGAATGTGAACGTCGCCGCCGTTCGCCCGCCGAACCGTCGGCCGGCCAGGCCGGCCAGCAAGGTAGCCAGCAACGGACCATGGACGACCAGGCCGGGATAGCCCTCCACCTGCATCACATAGCGCCGGTCGTAATGGATCCGGTGGCCGTTGAATGTCAACGCCGAATACCGGAACAGCAGCACGTCGTCCGGCACCACGCGCTCGCACCACTGGGCATGGGCGGCGTTTTCGTACGCGGGCAAAGAGGCGCCCGGGGCTGCCTCGGGACGGTACACGATGTCGTGGAATTCGCGCAGGGCGAGTCCGCGTGGCGAGCGCACGTCATGGCGTACCCGCACGAAACACAGCTCGCCGCTGCGGCCCGATTTCACCGTGACGTCCTCGATCGTGGACGTCCGGGCGATCGCGTCGCCGACCCGCAGCGGGTGGAAAAACTCGAGCTGGCCGCCGGCCCACATCCGCCGCGGCAAGGCAACCGGCGGCAGAAAGCCGCCGCGGCGCGGATGGCCGTCGGGGCCGAGCTCGCTCTGCATCGCGCCGGGCAGGAAATACAGCCAGTGCCACAGGGGCGGCAGCGTGTCGGGCGCTGGGTCCGGGGGCAGGTCCAGCGTCGCGCGCAGCATCCGCAGCGGTGCCTGCGTGACGATGTCCTGCACGTCTTCGGTACGGCCGATCCAGCCCCTGAATTCATCAGTGTCCATGGTGAAGCCTCACAACAGCAAAAAGGCGGCGCAGGCCACCGCAGTTGGCGCCAGCGCTCCGGCCAGCAATCCTGTAGCGCCGATCGACCCATTGTCGAAGCCACGCCGCAGCAGTGCCACGCCGGCGGGGTTCGGCGCATTCGCGATCACTGTCAGGCCGCCGCCTGCGATCGCGCCTGCGACCAGCATGTAGCGGCTCTCGCGCGGCAGCTCCGGAATCAGCGAACCGAGGTAGGTCAGCGCGGCGTTGTCGGTGATCGCCGTCAGCCCCAGCGCGCTGGCGAACAGCGCCAGCGGCGACAGCCCGGAGACCAGCGGCTGCAGCCACCATTGCTGCATGCCCCCCAGCACCACCAGTCCGGCCAGGAAGAAGCCGACCAGCAGGCCTTCCTTGAGCAGCAACGGATCCTGGAAGCGCGCATAGGCATGCGTGAAGCCGAGAAAGAACAGGAACAGCCCGAGGAAGATGACCGCATGGTGCGCGGATGCGACGACAGCGGCAAGAAACCCCAGGTGCACCAGGCTGATGACGAGCGGCACCCGCGCACGCGTCCGCGGACTGTCCGCGCCTTGCGCAAGTGTCACCACATCCGCTGCCATCAGCGCAGTCACCCCCGAAGCATTCACCACCACTGCGAGCGCCGCCTTCCATCCGAATTCGCGGGCCATGAACGCCGTGTCCCAATCCCAGACCGAGGCGACCATCAACACCGGTGGCGCCGCATAGGAAGTGAGGGTGCCGCCGATCGAAATGTTGACGAAGAGCACACCCAGCGCTGCGTACTTCTTCCATTCCGGCATGCCGGACCGAAAGACCACCGGAGCGAGCGAGAGCGCGGCCAGAGTCATCGCGGCGGGCTCGGTGACCAGGGAACCGAGCAGCGGCAGCAGCGCCAGCCCGACCCACACCAGGCTCACCTCGCTGCGGCCTGGCAGCGCGGCGGTCAAAGCCTGCATGGTCCCCTGTATCAGGTCCAGCACCGGCCGCGAGGCGGCGATCACCATGATGACGAACACGAATAGCGGCTCCGTGTACTGACGCGACTCGGCGTACGCCACGGCGGCCTCGCCGTCGACAAACAATGCCATGCTCACGATCAGCACCATCGCCCAGAACCCGAACACGACTTCGACTTCGCCCAGCAAGCGCAGCAGGCCGGCGTGCCGCGGGTAGCGACGCGCGAATCGCTCGAAGGACTTGCTCG
>JAYUHN010000007.1:0-2817 GCA_043766965.1 Ramlibacter sp.
CCGTGAATTCGTCGGCCTGGACAATTTCCGGCGGCTGTTTGCCGATAGCGGCTACCTCGACTCCTTCAAGACCACGGCCGTGTTCTCGATCCTGGTCGCCGTGCTGGGCCTGTCCATCGCCCTGCTGCTGGCTGTCATGGCCAATCGCGTGGTCCGCGGCGCCGGCCTCTACAAGACTCTCCTGGTATGGCCCTATGCCGTGGCCCCCGTGGTGGCCGGCGTCCTGTGGCTGATGCTGTTCGCTTCACCCTATGGCGTCGTTGCGTACGCGTTGCGTGACCTGGGTTTTCAGTGGGACCACGTGCTCAACGGCAACCACGCCATGGCGCTGATCGTGATGGCCGCCGTGTGGAAGCAGATCTCCTACAACGTGCTGTTCTTCCTGGCCGGACTGCAATCGATCCCGCCGTCCCTGATCGAAGCAGCCACCATCGATGGCGCGACTCCCTGGAAGCGCTTCTGGACCATCGTTTTCCCGCTGCTGTCCCCCACCACCTTTTTCCTGCTGGTCATCAACGTCGTCTATGCATTCTTCGAGACTTTCGCCATCGTCGATGCCGCCACCCACGGCGGCCCGGGCAAGGACACCTCGATCCTGGTCTACAAGGTGTACTACGACGGCTTCAAGGCGCTGGACATCAATGGCTCGGCGGCGCAGTCGGTTGTCTTGATGGCCATCGTGATCACCCTCACCGTGATCCAGTTCCGGTTCGTGGAGAAGAAGGTCAACTACTGATGATGATCGAACGCCGCCCTGTCCTGACCTTCGTATCGCACGCCATCCTGATCCTCGGCGTGCTGATCGTCTTCTTTCCGATCTACGTCGCATTGGTGGTTTCCTCGCAATCGCCGGAACAGATCGCGGCCAGCAATCCGGTCTCGCTGTTGCCGGGTTCGCACTTTTTCCAGACCTACCGGATGGCCTTGTTCGGCGGCAAGACGATGGTCGGCTCGACGGTGCCCGCGGCGGCACCGATGATGGCGATCAGCCTTGGCAGCGCCTTGATCATCTCGTTGGGGAAGATCGCGATTTCCCTGCTGTCCGCTTTCGCCATCGTCTACTTCCGCTTCCCGTTCAAGAATCTCGTTTTCTGGATGGTGTTCGTGACGCTGATGCTGCCGGTCGAGGTTCGCATCGGGCCGACATACCAGGTGGTCTCGAACCTGGGAATGCTCAACACCATGGCCGGCCTGACCATTCCGCTGATTGCCTCAGCCACCGCCACCTTCCTGTTCCGCCAGTTCTTCCTGACCGTGCCCGACGAGCTGGTGGAAGCCGCGCGAATGGACGGCGCAGGCCCCATGCGCTTCTTCAAGGACGTGCTGCTGCCGCTGTCGAAGACCTCGATCGCGGCGCTTTTCGTCATCCAGTTCATCTACGGATGGAACCAGTATCTCTGGCCGCTGCTGGTGACGACCGATGAGAAGATGTACCCCATCGTGATGGGGATCAAGCGCCTGGTTTACGGCGAGTCATATACCGAGTGGAACCTGGTGATGGCGACCGCCGTTCTGGCACTGCTGCCGCCGGCCCTGGTCGTGATGCTGATGCAGAAATGGTTTGTGAAGGGCCTCGTCGATGTCGAAAAATAAGCCGCTGATGCGCACGGGCCACTGAAATAAAAATGGCTGCCATCCAACTGAAGAACGTCGTCAAGCGCTACGGCCACGGCAAGCAGGAGCTGCAGGTGATCCACGGGGTCAGTGCCGACGTGGCCGACCGCGAATTCATCGTGATCGTCGGGCCCTCGGGCTGCGGCAAGTCGACGCTGCTGCGGATGGTCGCCGGGCTGGAGGAAGTGTCGGGTGGCGAGATCCTGATCGGCGACCGGGTGGTGAACGACCTCGAACCGGCTGACCGCGACATTGCAATGGTGTTCCAGAATTACGCCTTGTATCCGCACATGACGGTCTTCGACAACATGGCTTACGGCCTGAAAATCAAGAAGGTGCCGGTCGCCGAAATCAAGACCCGCGTCGACAAGGCAGCGGGCATCCTCGAGTTGCGCCAGCTGCTGGAGCGCAAGCCGCGCCAGCTCTCGGGCGGCCAGCGCCAGCGCGTGGCGATGGGCCGCGCCATCGTGCGCCAGCCGCAGGTGTTCCTGTTCGACGAACCGCTCTCGAACCTCGACGCCAAGCTGCGCGCGCAGACCCGCCTGGAAATCCGCAAGCTGCATCGCGAACTGGGCATCACGTCCCTGTTCGTCACCCACGACCAGGTGGAAGCCATGACGCTGGCGCAACGCATGCTGGTGATGAACGCCGGTGCGATGGAGCAGTTCGCTACACCGGAAGAGGTCTACCACCGCCCCGCTTCTACTTTCGTGGCGAGCTTCATCGGCTCCCCGCCAATGAACCTGCTCAAGAACGTTCCGGGGAGCCGGCCCGGCGCCGTGCTGGGAATCCGGCCCGAGCACCTGGACGTGGGCCAGGAGGGTTGGCAGATCCGGGTCGAAACCGTCGAACTCCTGGGGGCCGAGCGGCTGGTCTATGGGCGACTCGGCGACGAGCAGATCATCGTGCGGACCGACGAGGAAAAGCCGGCGCCTGCGATCGATTCGCTCATTCACGTCAAGCCGCGCGAGGAACGCCTGCACTGGTTCCACGCCGGCACCGGCAAGCGAATCTGAGGTGCTGACATGAGCGACCCGGCGCTGCGCGAGGCCTGGCAGTTTCCGCGCTGGGTCGCGCATCGGGGCGCCGGCAAACTGGCGCCGGAAAACACGCTGGCGGCTTTCCGGGTCGGGGCGGGGCACGGCTACCGCATGTTCGAATGCGACGTCAAGCTTTCAGCCGACGGCGTTCCATTCCTGATGC
>JAYUHN010000008.1:0-7482 GCA_043766965.1 Ramlibacter sp.
GGCCGATCGCTGGAGCGGCGCGGGATGGGTGCTGGCGGGGGACGCCGCCCATACAGTGCATCCGCTCGCGGGGCAGGGCCTGAATCTGGGACTGGCGGATGCGCAGGCGCTCGCGGCGGTGCTGCGGGAACGGGAATACTGGCGCAGCGCGAACGACCCGAAGCTGCTGCGCCGTTACGAGCGATCGCGCAAGGCGCAGGTGCTGGCGATGGGCGCCACCACCGATGCCTTGCAGCAACTGTTCGCGCGGGGATCGGGGCCGTTGACGCTGCTGCGCAACTGGGGCATGACCGGGTTCGGACACAGCGGGCCGCTGAAGCACTGGGTCGCGCGGCAAGCGATGGGCCGCCTGCGGCATTTTTAACGATTGGACGACGATGAACTTGATCAAGAACAGCCTGCTTGCAGTGCTGACCGCAGCCAGTTTCGCGACGCCGCCGGCACAGGCGCAGGAAACGACCATCCGCAAGAACCTGAGCGAACGGGTGCCCCAGTTGAAGAAGATCGACGAAGTCAGCCGCACGCCGATGAACGGCTTGTGGGAGGTGCGGGTGGGGTCCGATATCCTGTACACCGACGCCGAAGGGAATTTCCTGATCGAGGGCAGTCTCATCGACGCGCGCCTGAAGCGCAACCTGACCGAGGAGCGGGTCGAAAAGCTCACCGCCGTCGACTTCGATGCGTTGCCGCTGAAGGACGCGTTCACGATCGTGCGCGGCAACGGCATGCGCAAGCTGGCTGTGTTCGAGGATCCGAACTGCGGCTACTGCAAGCGCTTCGAGCGCGACCTGCAGAAGGTCGACAACGTGACGATCCACACGTTCCTGTACCCCATCCTGGGCGGCGACTCGCCGGAAAAATCGCGCAACATCTGGTGCAGCAAGGACAGGAGCAAGGCCTGGCAGGACCTGATGGTGCGCGAGCAGGCCGCGCCGACCGCAGCGTGCGATTCCGCCGCCATCGGCCGCAACCTGGAATTCGGCAAGAAATACAAGATCACCGGCACACCCACCCTGTTCTTCTCCGACGGCTCGCGGGTTCCGGGCGCGATCTCTTCCGTCCTGGTCGAAAAACACCTGGCAGACGCCAAGTAGGCTCGAGGCCGCAGCCCGCAGGCGGGCCGCGGAGAGCCCGCCTGCCTTGCGTATCATCGAACCGATGCCCACCTCGTTTCTGCGCAGCGCCAGCCTCCACTACCGAGTCGAAGCCGCTGACCTCCACGCGCATCTGTTCCGCGTCACCCTGACGATCGCCCAACCCGAGGTGCAGCAGCGTGTCTCGTTGCCGGTATGGATTCCGGGCAGCTACCTGATCCGGGAATTCTCGAAGAACCTGCAGCGGCTCTCAGCGCGCCAGCAGGGCCGCGCCGTGGCCGTGCTGCAGGTGGATAAGTCGAACTGGCAGGTGGACTGTGTTCCAAGCAGCCCGCTGGTGCTCAGCTACGAGGTGTACGCCTTCGATAATTCGGTGCGTTCCGCCTGGCTCGACACCAGCCGCGGCTTCTTCAACGGCACCAGCCTGTGCCTGAAGGTGCACGGACAGGAGGGCCACGTGCACGCGCTCGAGATCATGGGCTCGCGCGCGCTGGGGCAATGGCAGGTTGCGGTCGGACTGACCGCCCACAAGACCAACAAGCGCGGCTTCGGGGTGTACCTGGCGGCGGATTACGACGAACTGGTCGACTGCCCGGTGGAACTCGGCACCTTCTGGAGCGCGGATTTCAAGGCAGCCGGCATTCCGCACCGGCTGGTCGTCGCCGGCGCGGCCGAATCGTTCGACGGGGCCCGGCTTCTGGCCGACACACAGAAGATCTGCGAGACCGAAATTCGTTTCTGGCATGACCGCAAGCGGCCGCCGTTCAAAAACTATCTTTTCATGATCAACGTGGTGGACGACGGTTACGGCGGACTGGAACACCGCAACTCCACCGCCCTGATCGCCTCCCGGCGCGATTTGCCGCGCCTGGGGGACAACCGGGTGGGGGATGGCTACACCACGTTGCTGGGCCTGATCAGCCACGAGTACTTCCACACCTGGAACGTCAAGCGGCTGCGTCCGGCGGAATTCACGCATTACGACTATGCCCGCGAAAACTACACGCAGTTGCTCTGGTTCTTCGAGGGCTTCACCAGCTACTACGACGACCTGCTGCTGCGGCGAGCCGGCCTGATCGACGACGCCGGCTACCTGAGGCTGCTGAACAAGACGATCAACCAGGTGCTGCAGACGCCGGGCCGCGAAGTGCAGGCCGCGGCGCAGGCCAGCTTCGATGCCTGGGTCAAGTACTACCGGCAGGACGAAAACACGGCCAACGCCACGGTAAGCTACTACACCAAAGGCTCGCTGGTCGCGTTGTGCTTCGACCTGCTGCTGCGCGCTGAAGGCCACACCACACTCGATGCGGTGATGCGGGCGCTCTGGCTGCGCTGCAAGGCCGGGCCGATGACCGAGGCCGACTTTGCCGCCGTGCTGCGCGAGCTCGGTGGCCGGCCGTTCACCCGCGAGCTGGCGAGCTGGGTCCATGGCACCCGCGAACTGCCGCTGGAAGAGCTGCTGCACAAGCACGGGGTCGTGGTGCTGGAGGACCCCGCGCAACTGGCGCAGCGGATCGGACTGCGCGTGAACGAGACGACCGGGGTGCAGATCAAGCAGGTGCTGCGCGGCGGCGCCGCGGAGCTGGCGGGCATGGCCGCCAACGACGATTGGCTGGGCGTCGAAGTGGCCGGCAGCGGCTGGCGCATGAGCAAGCTCGATGACCTGACCCTGTATGCGGGCGCCCACAGGAAAGTCACGGCGCTGGTCGCGCGTGACCGGAAATTGTTGCGGCTGGAACTGACCCTGCCGGCCGCCGTCACCACCTGGCGGCTGGTCCTGCAGGACGCCGCGCTGGCACAGCCATGGCTCGCCGCAACGCACTGATCGCAGCGCTGGTCGCGGCGGTGTTGGGCCATGCCGCGGTGCTGCAGTGGCTGGCCTGGCAGGCGAAGGAAGCATCGGCGCTGCCGCTGATGGCGGCGCCGATGTTGACGCGCATGCTGCAACCCGCGGCACCCCCTGCGCTGGTGGTTGCAAAAGCGGCAGAGCGGGCGCGCCCGCCGCCGCCCACGGTGATCCAGTCGGTGGCTCCCTCGACGCCGCCGGAGGCCACGAGCACGGCCGCGCCACCCGAGCCGGCGATGGAACCCGTCGCCAGCGAGCCGGCGTTCGACACCCCCACCTCGGTCACCACGGCAGATGCGCAGGCGACCCAGGCGGGCGCCGTCACCTCGTCCGTTCCGACCACCGACACCGTGACCCTGACGCTGGACCACTGGCCGATCGATACCCGCCTCAGCTACCGCGTCGGTGGTTACTACCGGGGCGAATTGCACGGCAACGCGCGCGTCGAGTGGTTGCGGGAAGGTGCGCGCTACCAGACCCGGGTCGACATCGACCTCGGGCTGGTGAGCGTGGTGATGACCAGCCAGGGCCTGGTCAACGACAAGGAGCTGGTGCCATCGGCCTATGAAGAGACCCGCATCGGCAAACGGCGCTCGGTCCTGATGCAGGAGAAGATCGTGCTGTCGGACGGGACCCAGGTGGCGCGGCCCGATGGAGTGCAGGACACCGCCAGCCAGTTTGTCGAGCTGAGCCATCGCTTTGCTTCGGGCCAGCTGCTGCTCGAAGTCGGGCGTTCGGTGACCTTCTGGATGGCCCGGCCAGGCGGCGTCGACCAGTGGACGTACGACGTGACCGACAAGGAAATGCTGCAGACGCCGCAGCTCGGCGTCGTCGAGGCTTTCCACCTGAAGCCGCGTGCTTTGATCGATCCGCGCGGAAACATCACGGCCGAAATGTGGTTTGCGCCCATGCTGCAATACCTGCCGGTCCGCATCCTGGTGAAGGCGGGAGATGCCTACCTCGACCTGCTGGTCGACAAGATCGAGCAGCGTTAACGCGGCCGCTGGTCCAGCACCCGCTTCGCCTTGCCGGCGCTGCGCTCGACCCCGCCTTCGGGCCGCAACTCGACCCGGGCCGACGTACCGATGAAGCTTTTGATGTCGTGCTGCAGCTGCTGCGACGCCTGCCGGGCGGCATCCGAATCGCACGCCGTTCCGGGCCGCGTTTCAACCGCGACCGTCAGGCAGTCCAGCCGCCCGTCACGGGTCAGGATGCACTGGTAGTGCGGCGACAGCTCGCTGCGCTTGAGGATCAGCTCCTCGATCTGCGTCGGAAAGACATTGACGCCGCGCACGATCATCATGTCGTCGCTGCGGCCGGTGATCTTTTCCATGCGCCGCATCGTGCGGGCGGTCCCGGGCAACAGGCGCGTCAGGTCCCGCGTGCGGTAGCGGATCATGGGCAGGGCCTCTTTGGTCAGGCTGGTGAAGACCAGCTCGCCGAAACCGCCGTCGGCCACCGGAACACCGGTTTCGGGGTCGACGATTTCGGGATAGAAATGGTCCTCCCAGATGGTGGGCCCATCCTTGGTCTCCAGGCACTCGTTGGCGACACCGGGCCCCATCACCTCCGACAACCCATAGATGTCCACCGCATCGAGGCCCATCCGCCGCTCGATTGCCGCGCGCATGTCGTTGGTCCAGGGCTCGGCGCCGAAAATTCCCAGCCGCAGGCTGCAGCGGGCCGCATCGAGCCCCTGGCGCTCGAATTCGTCGGCGATGGCCAGCATGTAGCTGGGCGTGACCATGATGATGTCGGGCCGGAAATCGTTGATCAGCTGCACCTGACGCTCGGTCTGCCCGCCGCCGAACGGGACGACGGTAAGACCCAGCCTCTCCGCGCCGTAGTGCGCGCCCAGGCCGCCGGTGAACAGGCCATAGCCGTAGCTCACGTGCACCAGGTCGCCGGGGCGCGCGCCGCTGGCCCGGATGCTGCGCGCCATCACCAACGCCCAGACCTCGATGTCGTTTCTGGTGTAGGCCACCACCGTGGCCTTGCCGGTGGTGCCGCTGGAGGCATGGAGGCGGACACAGCTTTCGCGCGGGACGGCGAGCATGCCGAACGGGTAGCTGTCGCGCAAATCGCTCTTGTCGGTCAAGGGAAACTTTGCCAGGTCCGCCAGCGACTTGCAATCGTCCGGATGCACGGCTGCCGCGTCGAACTTTGCGCGGTACACCGGCGAATTGGCGTACGCATGCCGCAGTGTCGCCTTCAATCGCTTCAACTGCAGCGAACGGAGCTCGTCGATGCTGGCCTTCTCGATCGGCTCGAGGGCAAAAACGCTCACTGCAATTCTCCCTCGGGTACCACGGTGCCACGGATCTGCGCGCTCTTGCCCCGGAACATCGCGATGGTTTCGCCACGCTGGTTGCTGACCTTAATGTCGTAGACACCGTGCCGGCCCTGCAGCGACTGTTCCACTCCTTCACAGGTGAGCACGTCGCCGAGCTGTGCCGGTCGCAGGAATTCGATGCTGGCGCCGGCCGCGACGGTCGCCAGGTTGCGGCTGTTGCACGCGAAAGCAAAGGTGGAATCGGCCAGCGTGAAGATCAGTCCGCCATGACATATCTGGTGGCCATTGAGCATCGGTTCGCGCACCTGCATGCGGATCACCGCGCGCCCGGGTTCGCAGGACACCAGTTCCATCCGAAGCAGGTCCTTGCTGGCGCGGTCGACCGCGAACAACGCTGCGCCGACACGTGTCGCCAGATCCTGGGGGCTCATCTCACTCGCCCTTGAATTGCGGCGCGCGTTTTTCGCGGAACGCCATCACGCCTTCGATGTAGTCATGCGTCTTGCCCAGTGCCGACTGCATGTCGCGCTCGGCGTCCAGCTGCTGGTTCAGGTCGTTGGATGCGGCGGCCCGCAGCAAATGCCGCGTCGCCACCAGCGCCATGGTCGGCATCGCGGCCAGACGTGCGGCCAGCTTCATCGCAGCCTGCACGCAATCCTCGCCCTCGGCTGCGACATCCCAGATCATTCCCTGCTCTTTGGCCGCGGCAGCGCTCATCTTGTCTCCCAGCATGGCGGCGCCCAGGGCGCGCGCCAGGCCGAGCCGCTTGATGAGGAACCAGGTGCCGCCGGCGTCGGGCGCCAGACCGATCCGGCTGAACGCCTGGATGAAACTGGCGCCGGCCGCCGCCACCGCCAGGTCGCACGTCATCGCCAGCGATGCGCCCGCCCCCGCAGCCACCCCGTTCACCGCAGCGACGGTCGGCACGCGCAGCGCCTGCAGCTTGCGAACGGTGGGATTGAATGCCTGATCGATCACCGGCCCCGGGTCGGCGCGCGCGACCAGGTCCGGGCCGGGGGCGAAGTCGAATTCGGCCAGGTCGGCCCCCGCGCAAAAGCCGCGTCCGGCGCCGGTGATCACACACGCGCGAACGCACTTGTCGGCCTCGATCCGGTCCAGCGCGTCCCACAATTCGCGATGCATGCGCCGCGTGAAACTATTCAGGGCCTGCGGCCGGTTCAGCGTGATCAGCGCCACCGCTCCCTGCGTCGAATACAGCACCGTCTGTTCGGTCATGGGTGTCTCCTGAGCAGGCACTCTACCATTGGCAAACGGCGCGGTCGGCGGTTGTTCACCATTGGTGTAGTCTCTGGTCGCAACAGCAAAGCAGGAGCTCTTGATGGCCTATGAAACGATCGAAGTCCGCACCGAGGCCGGCAAGGTCGGCATCGTCAAACTGAACCGGCCCAAGCAGCTCAATGCCCTGAACGACGCGCTGATGGACGAACTCGGCAGCGCGCTGAAGGCCTTCGACGCCGACCAGGCCATCGGATGCATCATCATCACCGGCAGCGAGAAGGCATTCGCCGCCGGCGCCGACATCGGCGCCATGGCAAGCTACAGCTTCGCCGACGTCTACAAGGGCGACTACATCACCCGGAACTGGGAAATCATCCGCGGCATCCGCAAGCCGGTGATCGCGGCAGTGAGCGGATTCGCGCTCGGCGGCGGCTGCGAGCTGGCGATGGCCTGCGACTTCATCATCGCGGCCGACAACGCGAAGTTCGGCCAGCCAGAGATCAAGCTGGGCATCATTCCAGGCGCCGGGGGCACCCAGCGCCTGCCACGCGCGGTGGGCAAGTCGAAGGCGATGGACATGGCGCTGACGGCGCGGATGATGGACGCGGCCGAAGCGGAACGCTCCGGCCTCGTCAGCCGCGTGGTCGCGCTGGACCAGCTGATGGAGGAGGCCCTGGGCGCGGCGCTGACGATTTGCGATTTCTCCCAGATCGCGCTGATGGCGGCCAAGGAATCGATCAACCGGTCATTCGAAAGCGGCCTGAGCGACGGCGTGATGTTCGAGCGACGCATGTTCCACGCCACCTTCGCCACCAGCGACCAGAAAGAGGGCATGGAGGCGTTCGTCAACAAGCGCAAGCCCCGGTTCAGGCACCAGTGACCGCGGCGGCCGGGGCTCTGGCGCACACGCCCCTGCGATATACTCGGCGGCTCTGGCGCTTTAGCTCAGTCGGTTAGAGCGATGGAATCATAATCCACAGGTCCGCGGTTCGAATCCGTGAAGCGCCACC
>JAYUHN010000009.1:0-7465 GCA_043766965.1 Ramlibacter sp.
GTTCCCCGGAAACCGGCCCCGCCCGAGCCGGCCGTTCCGCCGCCCCGGCCACGACGCTCGCTGCCGACAGGCCGACACCGAGTCCGGTGTTGACCGACGTGGCGGTCCTGGTCGCCGGCTTGCAGCACTCCAGTTCGATCTGGTCCGAACTGCCGGCCGAAGAATATTTCGAACTCATCAACGAGGTGTGGTCGACGGTGAACCCGATCTTCCGGCGCTACTCGGCCAGCCACGGCAAGCACCCGGCCGACGGGATCGTCGGGTATTTCTTTTCCGGGCGCGGAGGCAGCTACCTGTGGAACGCCCTGCTCGCGGCGCATGACATTCGCGATGCGATGCGGCGGGTCAGCAAGGACTGGCAGCTGCGAAAGGGATGGTCGACCGACCTGTACATGAACATCGGAATCGACGAGGGCCAGGAGTGGCTCGGCACCTTTCGCTCAGCCAGCACGGTCGAATTCGCCGCCTTTGCCGACACCATCAACCAGGCCGCGCTGATTTCCGATTTTTCCCGCTTCGGCGCGGTCTGGGCGACCAAGAACCTGGTTGGCAAGCTCACTTCCGGGGAACGCGGGCGACTGCGGTACGGCGTGCGCCGCAGGAACAACGACGGCGAGCAGGTCTTCGTGCCCTCCATTTTTTCCGACGTGGAGCACCTGTTCCACGCCCCGGCCGGCACCGACCAGCGCAGGGAGATCCCCCTGCTGCCGGTCACCGAAATCGTCGAAATCCCCGCGGACAAGGGGCGCTAGCGCCAGGTCCAAAACTCTAAACCCACATCAGAACAGAGGCACGGTATGCGTTGGTTCAAGCCGAATATCAGAAGCAGCTTCTACGCCCTTCTTGCCCGCGTGCATCCGCAGGAGCCGCAGACCACCGTGCTGCAACACAGCGTCGAGGGCATCCGCGACTCGATGCTCGCCCTGGTCGGGGACGTGCCGGAGACCGCGTTTCCCCACGTCGTGCGACGCATCCGTTACGCCGTGGACGTCCATGCCCTGTGGTATTTGCGCGGAGACGTGATGGCCGTTCTTGCCAGCAAGTACGGGGAATCGGAAGCGCTGGCCCGGCTGGAAACGCTCACCGACATGTTCGAGGAATTTTTGCCCGAGGGGCTGCGGTCGCGTCCGAGCCCACTGAACTCGCAGCCGCGCGACGATTGAACCAACATTGCAGTGACGCTCCGGACTGGCTTCGCACTCGGCCGCGTGCTGCTTCCTGCAGCGAATTGCAAAACAGACGCACTGCTACAATCTGCGGCTCCGGAGCGGTGGATGAGCGGTTTAAGTCGCACGCCTGGAAAGCGTGTGAGGGTTAACAGCCCTCCGCGGGTTCGAATCCCGCCTGCTCCGCCGGAAGTAAGACCCAGACGATCTCGAACAGCCCCCTGGTGGGGCTTTTTCCATTCTCCGGCCTGACTCTCAGCGCGTCAGGCTTAGCCCGCAGTCACCGCCGAGCGAAACAGCGCCGGCAGCATCTCCGCCAGTTCTTCGGGCGGGACCGGCTTGCTGTACAGGAAGCCCTGCGCCTGGTCGCACCCGAGCATCCGCAACGCCTGGGCCTGTTCCACGGTTTCCACGCCCTCAGCCACGACCTTGAGCTTGAGGCTGTGCGCGAGCGTGATGCAGGTCTCGACGATGCCCAGGTACGCGGGGTCGGTCGTGATTTTTCGGATGAAGGCCCGGTCGACCTTCAGTTCGTCGATCGGCAGCGTGACGAGATACGCAAGCGACGAATAGCCGGTCCCGAAGTCGTCGATCGCCACCGGGATGCCCAGGGCGCGTACTTCCGACAGAATTTCGATCGCCCGTTCCATGTTCGTGATCAGGATGCTTTCGGTGACCTCGATCAACAGCGCGGCTGGATTGCCGTCGATTGCCGCCAGGGCGGCCTGCAGGCCCGCCACGAAGTCATTGCCGCGCAGCTGTTCGGCCGCCACGTTGACCGCGATCCGCGGCGCATCCAGGCCGGCGGCGCGCCACTTCCGCCAGTCGGAGATCGCGCGCTGGATCACCTGCGAACCAGCCTCGGCGATGAGGCCGGTGAACTCGAGCGCCGGCACGAATTCCATCGGCGGGACCAGGCCGCGCTCTGGATGCATCCAACGAACCAGTGCCTCGACGCCGGCGATCTTGCCGGTCGCCAGGTCGATCTTGGGCTGGTAGTAGTTGACGAACTCGTTCTGCATCAACGCGCGCCGCAGCTGCGGCTCCAGCCGGTAGTGGCGGCTCAGGACGTTGTCCAGGGTCTTGTCGAAAAACAGGAAAGGTTCATCCCGCTCGATGGCGAGCTGGAGCGCGGTGTCGGCGGCAATGACGAGGTCGTCCAGCTTGGCGCCGTCGTCGGGCTGGACGGCGACGCCCATGTGGACCGGACACATGATCGTGAGCGCCTCGACCTGGTATGGCTTGGCCATCCAGGTGCCCAGCGCGGGTGCCACGGTCAACCTGAATTCGACCAGATCATGCTCGGGAAAGTACATGACGAACAGACCGCGCTTGACGCGGCCGATCAGGGCCTGGTCGTTGGCGCAGGAGCGCAGGCGCCCTGCCGCCTGCCGGATCAGGGCGTCGGCGGTGCGGAACCCGTGCGCCGACGTGAGCTGGCCGACGGTCTTGAGCCGCACCAGCACCAGCACGCCGCGGCCGGCCATGCGCTTGCCGAACTGCGATTCGAAGTGGAACCAGTTGGGCAGGCCCGTGAGCCGGTCGGACTCGGTGGCGGTGCGCAGGTCGCGGCGCATGGTCAGCTGCGTGCTGACGGTGTGGGCCAGTGCCGACATGGCCTCGCGCTGGGTGGGCGTGAGCGTCCGGGGTGCCGTGTCCATCACGCACAGCGTGCCCACCGCGCTGCCTTCGCGTGTCTGCAACGGAAAGCCCGCGTAGAAACGAACCGGCGACAGACCCGGCCCCAACAGATTGGTGACGAACCGCGGATCGCTGTCCGCGTCACGCACTTCCAGCAGCCGGTCGGACCGGGCGATGGTGTGGGCGCAGAAAGCAATGCTGCGCGGCGTTGCGCTCACGTTGACGCCCACGGACGCCTTGAACCACTGGCGTTGGCTGTCGATGAAGGTGATCGCGCCGATCGGGGTGCGGCAGATGACGGTGGCGAGCTGCGCCAGCCGGTCGAACTCCTTGTCGGGTTCGGTGTCAAGGATGCCCAGTTGCTCCAGGTGGGCCAGACGATCGCTCTCGTCGTCAGGCAAGGGCGGCGCGATGTGGGTCAAGGGTTGATCCAGGCGTATTGACGGGCTGCTGACACATCCTATTGCAAATCGGCCGCTAGCTGAAGCGTAGTTGCGCGCGCGCCTCCCCTTACTGGTGCAGCCAGGCCCGCAGGACCGCCAGCAGATCCTGGGTGTTGACGGGCTTGGACAGGTAATCCCAGGCGCCGGCTTCGATGCATTTCTCTCGGTCGCCCTTCATCGCCTTTGCAGTCACCGCCACCATCGGCAGGTCCTTGCCCTGCGGCAGCTTGCGGATTTCCTTCATCGTGGCCATGCCGTCCATCTCCGGCATCATGATGTCCATCAGTACCACCTTGATCTGCGGATCTGCGGCGACGCGGCTGATGGCGTCCCGGCCGTTGTCCGACCAGACGATGTCCATCCCGTGCTCTTCCAGCACGGTCGCCAGGGCGAAAATGTTCCGCATGTCGTCGTCGACGATCAGCACGCGTTTGCCGGTCAGCGGCTTGTTGGCCTGATGGATCTGGTCCAGGAGCGCGCGCTTCGCCTCGGGCAGCCGCGCCAGGTTATGGTGCAGCGCCATCAGGGTCTGGTCGAACAGCTTGGCCACGGTGCGCGCCTCATGCACCGTGACCGACTCGTCCGAATTCCAGGCCGGGCGCACTCCGTTCGTGCCGGCGCCGCGGAACAGCAGCAGCGGCAGCGGCCCGACAGGTGATTGGCCGGCCAGCGCCCGCTTGCCGTCGTGCGGATCGAGGTTGCCGAATCCATCCTCGATCACGACGCAGTCGAACTGGTCTTCCTCCAGCGCCTGCAGGAACTTCTCGGCGCTGCGCACGACGACGGCGTTGATCTTCTCTTCCTCCAGCTGCACGGTGAACTCGCGCCGGGCGTTCACATCCTTGAGGGCGACCAGCACGTTGCGCTGCGGTCGACGGACGTAGGTGCGAAGCTTGTCCAGCATCTCGTCGAGCACTTCCCTGGAGCGGATCGGCTTTTCGACGAAGGCCATGGCGCCGGCCTTGAAGGCCCGCTCCCTGGAATCGTCGGTGGAGATCACGCATACCGGGATGTGGCGTGCGCCCAGCTCCTGTTTGACGCGATTGAGCACGCGCCAGCCGTCCATATCGGGCAGGTACATGTCGAGCGTGATCACGGATGGCTTGTACTGGTTGGCCAGCGTCAGGGCCCCGGCGCCCATCGAGGTCACCAGTCCCTTGAAGCCCTTGGCCCGCGCAGCATCCAGCAGGAAGCGCGCAAAAGCCACGTCGTTTTCCACGATCAGTAGCACCAGGTCGCCCTGGACGATGGCGTCGCGGTCGTCATCGGCCTCGCGCAAGGCGGAGCCGCTGTCCTCCGGCGAGGCTCCAAGGTCTTTTAACGCCGCAGGCCTTGTCGGCATCCGTGGATCGGTCAGGTCCGCGCGCGCGGGTTCCGTGTATCCCGCCAGGCGGCGAGTCGTGCGCGCCGACGAATACACAAGCGGCAGGTACAGCGTGAAGGTGCTGCCCTGGCCGGGCAAGCTCGACAGGCGGATCTCGCCTCCGAGTAGTTTGGACAGCTCCCGGCTGATGGCGAGGCCCAGGCCCGTGCCCCCGTACTTGCGGCTGGTGGAGCCGTCGGCTTGCTGGAAAGCCTCGAAAATAATCTGCTGCTTGTCGCTGGAGATGCCGATGCCGGTGTCCGACACCGCGAAAGCCACTACCTGCGGGCTGCGATTGAGTTCTTCGTGGTCCGGGCTCCAGCCAGTGAATGCCTCTTCGATCCTCAGCGTCACCTCGCCCTGATGGGTGAACTTGAACGCGTTCGAGAGCAGGTTTTTCAGGATCTGCTGCAGGCGCTTGACATCCGTGACCATCGATGTCGGCAGCTGCAAGCCGGTGTGGATCATGAACTCCACCGTCTTGGCTTCCGCCACGTGGCGGAACGTCCGCTCCACATACAGCTGCAGGTCGGACAGGCGCAGCTCGTTGATGTCCACCACCACCGTGCCCGACTCGATCTTGGACAGGTCCAGGATGTCGTTGATCAGCATCAGGAGGTCGTTGCCGGAAGAATGGATGGTCTTGGCGAACTCCACCTGCTTGGTGGTGAGGTTGCCATCCGTGTTCTTGCACAGCTGGTCGGACAGGATCAGCAGTGAATTCAGCGGCGTGCGCAGCTCGTGCGACATATTGGCCAGGAACTCGGACTTGTACTTGGACGTCAATGCGAGCTGCTTGGCTTTTTCTTCCAGCGCCTGGCGGGCTTGCTCCACTTCCTGGTTCTTGCGTTCCACCTCGTGGTTCTGGTGCACCAGCAACCGGGCCTTTTCCTGGAGTTCCTCGTTGGTCTGCTGCAGTTCCTGCTGCCGGCTCTGCAGTTCCTGCGCCAGCGACTGCGACTGGGTCAGCAGGTCTTCCGTCCGCATGTTGGCCTCGATCGTGTTGATCACGATCCCGATCGATTCCGTCAGTTGGTCCAGGAACGCCTGGTGGGTCGGGTTGAAGCGCTCGGCCGACGCCAGTTCGACCACGCCCCGGACCTGCCCTTCGAAAATGATCGGCAGCACCAGCACGTTCAGCGGCGCGACTTCGGTCAGGCCGGAGGAAATCCGCAGGCTGTTGGAAATCGACGAGGAGAGCAGTATTTTTTTCTTGTCGTAGGCGCACTGGCCGACCAGGCCCTGGCCGAGGTCGAGTTCCTTGCCGTACGCGCCGTGGCCATCCGAGGCATAGCTGGCCATCAGGCGCAGCTTCGGCTGTTCACGGGTGTAACGCAGCACGTAGAACTCGGCCTGCTGCGCTCCAACCACGGGCGCCAGCTCGGCAAGGATCAGGTGGCCCACCGCGACCAGGTCTTTCTGTCCCTGCAGCATGCGCGAGAACTTCGCCAGGTTGGTTTTGAGCCAGTCCTGCTCCGTGTTCACCTGCGTTGTGTCCTTGAGATTGCGGATCATCTCGTTGACGGTGTCTTTCAGCGCGGCCATTTCGCCGAGCGCCTCCACCGTGATCGACCGGGTCAAGTCACCCTGCGTCACCGCGGTCGCCACCTCGGCAATCGCGCGCACCTGTGTCGTCAGGTTCGCAGCGAGCTGATTCACGTTTTCGGTCAGGCCCTTCCACGTTCCCGACGCGCCGGGGACCTTGGCCTGGCCGCCCAGTTTGCCTTCGACGCCGACCTCGCGCGCCACGGTCGTGACCTGGTCGGCGAACGTGGCCAGCGTGTCGGTCATGCCGTTGATGGTGTCGGCCAGCGCCGCCACCTCGCCCTTGGCTTCCACCGTCAGCTTCTGGTCCAGGTCGCCATTGGCGACGGCGGTCACCACCTTCGCAATCCCTCGCACCTGCGAGGTCAGGTTGCCGGCCATGAAGTTCACGTTGTCGGTCAGGTCCTTCCAGGTGCCGGCAACACCCTGCACGTCGGCCTGGCCGCCCAGCTTGCCTTCGGTGCCCACTTCGCGTGCCACCCGCGTCACTTCCGATGCGAACGAGCGCAGCTGGTCCACCATCGTGTTGATTGTGTTCTTCAGTTCCAGGATTTCGCCCTTCACGTCCACCGTGATCTTCTTGGACAGGTCGCCCGCGGCGACGGCCTTGGTCACGTCCGCGATGTTCCGCACCTGCGATGTCAGGTTGCCGGCCATGAAGTTCACGTTGTCGGTCAGGTCCTTCCACGTGCCGGCCACGCCTTGAACGTCGGCCTGGCCGCCCAGCTTGCCTTCAGTTCCCACCTCCCGCGCCACCCGCGTCACTTCGGCGGAGAACGTGCCCAGCTGCTGCACCATCTTGTTGATGATCATCGCAGTCCGGAGGAACTCGCCCTCCAGTGCCCTGCCCTCGGCTTCGAGCGCCATCGATTTGGACAGGTCACCCTGCGCGACGGCACCGATCACGCGCGCCACTTCGGAAGTCGGGTGCACCAGATCCGCGATCAGCGAGTTGATGGATTCGGCCGAGTCGCGCCAGAAGCCGCTTGCGTTCGGAACAAAAGCGCGCTCCTTGAGTTTTCCTTCCTTGCCGACCACTCGCGACAGGCGCGACAGCTCGTGCGACATACGCACGTTTTCCGCCACCACATCGTTGAAGGCGTCGGACACCTTGCCGAACACCCCGGTCCAGTCCTGCGGCAGCTGCGCCGTGGCGATTCCCTTCTTCAGATCGGTCAGCGCGGACAGGAAGATGCGGGTGTGCTCCGCCCCGTCATCGACTTCGTCGAGCAGCGAGTTGAAGACAGCCACGTCGTCCTGCCAGAAGCCGGTGAGCTTGTCGTCGCTCAGGCGCCGGCCAGCGCGCG
>JAYUHN010000010.1:0-2805 GCA_043766965.1 Ramlibacter sp.
CGCTCCGGGTTCATGACCGAGCTGCAGGCCCATCGCGCGTCGCCGGAGGTGTCGCCGTAAGGGGCGCGACGAGGAGGCATGGATCCCGGGTCGGGGCCCGGGATGACAGGAGCGCTATCTGTTCTCCGGCGCTTGCGGGTCGGGCGTCATCGAGGTCCGCAGCACGCGGTAGTCCGGGTTGAACCAGACGGTGAACACCATCGCGGTGTTCGGCGGCTCCAGGTAGCGCCAGTCCCACGCGCTCTCGTTTTTCAGCGCGTAGGTGGTGGTGCGGGCCGGCTTGCCAAGCATGCGCCGCACATCCTCCATCATCATTCCGGCCTGGACCTGCCCGAAATTGGCCGGGTTCAGCACCTGCCGCAACGCGGTCATGCGGCCGTCCGTCGCGATGGTGATCATGTAGTTCTTCTGGCCAGCCGGCTGGCGGTTGTATTCGAGGATGCGCGCGCCGGCCGGGCCGTCCCAGACTTTTTCCGGCTGCCCGAATCGCTGTCGCACGTCGGCTTCGGTGGCGACGCCTTCTTCGAGTTCATCGATCCGCTGTGGATCGCAACCCGCCAGCAGCAAGGCGGCGGCGAAGGTGACGAGGGCCGCGACCGGCGAAAACCTGTACCGCATGGGCGTCCAAGTAAAATCGTGGGAAAGGGTCCAGTCTATCCATATGTCCATCCTGCTCAGGCTTTTCCGGCGCCCCGATTACCAGTCGGAGGTGACCCAGTTCATCGAGCAGCTCAAGGCCAAAGAGCCCGATCTGGAAGCGCGCCAGCGCGCCGGGCGCGCGTTGCTGTGGGACAAGCACGTTGACCGCGAGGCCTGGACCGAATTCCGCGAAGGCGAAGTGGCGCAGCAGTCCTACGTCTACCAGAACCGCACCCGGTGAAGCCCGCCACGCTGCCCGATACGGGCCCGGCGCCGTTGGCCGACATGCCGCAGGTGGTGGACCAGGTGGCGCTGGCGCGGCTCTACGGCGAGCCGCTGTTCGCCATGCCGACCGACCTGTACATCCCGCCGGATGCGCTGGAGGTGTTTCTCGAAGCCTTCGAGGGCCCGCTCGACCTGCTGCTGTACCTCATCCGCAGGCAGAACTTCAACATACTCGACATCCCGATGGCGGGCGTGACCCGCCAGTACCTGGTGTATGTCGACGAAATCCGCGGCCGCAACCTCGAGCTCGCCGCTGAATACCTGCTGATGGCGGCAATGCTGATCGAGATCAAGTCGCGCATGCTGTTGCCGCCCCGCAGGACGGCGGAAGGGCAGGAGCCGGAAGATCCGCGCGCCGAACTGGTGCGCCGGCTGCTCGAATATGAGCAGATGAAGGCCGCGGCGTTCCGCCTCAACGACGTCCCGCAGCTGGGACGCGACGTGCTGCGCGCGCAGGTGTTCATCGAGCAGTCGCTGCAGCCCCGCTTCCCCGACGTCAACGTGGTCGACCTGCAGCAGGCATGGGGTGACATCGTCAAGCGCGCCCGGCTGATCCAGCACCACAGGATCACCCGCGAGGAGCTGTCGGTGCGCGAGCACATGAGCATCGTGCTGCGCCAGCTCCAGGGCCGCAAGTTCATCGAATTCGAGCAGCTGTTCGAAGCGACGCGGGGCATCCAGGTGCTGATCGTGACCTTCATCGCGATGCTGGAGCTGGCCAAGGAATGCCTGATCGAGCTGACCCAGGCCGAAGCTTTCGCCCCGATCTATGTGCGCCTGGCGTATTCGCCGGCCTGAATCCAACAACAGATATGACCACGACCGCGCCGCATGCGACCCACGATTTCGATGTGCTGATCGTCGGCAGCGGCCTGGCCGGCTTGTCCGCCGCGATGCACCTGGCCGCCACCCACCGGGTGGCGATCCTCACCAAGCGGCAGATGCACGACGGCTCGAGCGGCTGGGCGCAGGGGGGCATTGCCGCCGTCATGGGCGAAGGCGACACCTTCGCCTCGCACGTCGACGACACGCTGGTGGCGGGGGCCGGCCTGTCGGATCCGGCGGCGACGCGATTCGTCGTCGGGCACGCGCCCGAAAGCATCGAATGGCTGCGCCGGCTCGGTGTGCCGTTTTCGCAGGAAGACGGCCATCTGCACCTGACGCGCGAGGGCGGCCACAGCGCGCGGCGGATCGTGCACGTGACGGATGCAACCGGCGCCGCGGTGCAGCGCACGCTGATCGAGCACGTGCGCCGCATGCCGAACATCACCCTGTTCGAGCATCACACGCTGGTCGACCTCATCACCTCCAGCAAGCTGGGCCTGACCGCGATCGGCAATGCGGCCGCCGCGGACAACCGCTGCCTGGGCCTGTATGCGCTCGACGAGAAGACCGACGAGGTCCACACATTCCGCGCACCTCGCACCATCCTCGCGACCGGCGGCGCCGGCAAGGTGTATCTCTACACCACCAATCCAGACACGGCTACCGGCGACGGTATCGCGGTGGCGTGGCGCGCCGGCTGCCGCGTCACGAACATGGAGTTCATCCAGTTCCATCCGACCTGCCTGTTTCATCCGAACGTCAAGAGCTTCCTGATCAGCGAAGCGGTGCGCGGCGAAGGCGGCCGGCTGCTGCTGCCGCAGTCGGCGGGAGGCACGCGCTTCATGCCCGAACACGATCCGCGCGCCGAGCTGGCGCCGCGCGACATCGTGGCCAGAGCCATCGACTTCGAGATGAAGAAGCATGGCCTCGACTGCGTCTACCTGGACATCTCGCACCAGCCCGCGGCCTTCATCCGCGAGCACTTCCCGACCATCTACGCGCGTTGCCTGGAGCTGGGCATCGACATCACGAAGCAACCGATCCCGGTGGTGCCGG
>JAYUHN010000011.1:0-7437 GCA_043766965.1 Ramlibacter sp.
CATCGTCATAGGCGGTGCCGTAGATCACATGCGCGTCCGGCGAGGCATAAGCGCGGATGGTGTTCATCGCCAGCTTGGATTCGCTCAACTTGAGCGAGCCCTTGGCCGCAGTGATCAGCACCAGCACGCCCTTGGCGCCCGACAGGTCAATGCCTTCCAGCAGTGGGCAGGCCACCGCCTGCTCCGCCGCGATGCGCGCGCGGTCGGGGCCATTGGCCTTGGCGGTGCCCATCATGGCTTTGCCAGGCTCGCCCATCACGGTGCGCACGTCTTCAAAGTCGACGTTGATGTCGCCGGGCACATTGATGATCTCTGCAATGCCGCCGACAGCGTTTTTCAGCACGTCGTTGGCGTGGGCAAACGCCTGTTCCTGGGTGATGTCGTCGCCCAGAACTTCCAGCAGCTTTTCATTGAGCACCACGATCAGGGAGTCCACATTGGCCTCCAGCTCGGTCAGACCGGCGTCGGCGTTGGTCATGCGGCGCCCGCCCTCAAACTCGAACGGCTTGGTGACCACACCCACCGTCAAAATGCCCATTTCCTTGGCGATACGGGCAATCACAGGCGCAGCCCCGGTGCCGGTGCCACCGCCCATGCCGGCCGTGATGAACAGCATGTGCGCGCCAGCGATGGCGCTGCGGATGTCGTCCACGGCCAGCTCGGCAGCTTCGCGGCCCTTATCGGGCTTGCTGCCCGCGCCCAGGCCGGTGCCCCCCAGCTGGATGGTCTTGTGCGCGGTCCCCCGGCTCAGGGCCTGTGCGTCGGTGTTGGCGCAAATGAACTCCACGCCCTGTACACCGCAGTCGATCATGTGGCCGACCGCGTTGCCGCCGCCACCGCCGACACCGATCACCTTGATTTGTGTGCCTTGGTTGAATTCTTCAATTTCCATCATTTCGATGCTCATGGTGAGCCTCCTGTTAGTTCATTCGTTAAATCGTAAATGCCAAAATCTGAAAACTTGAGAGGCAAGTGCCCGGTCATGCGGGCGGGTCTGCGCCACCAGAATGGCCACAGCGTGCAGGTCGGACCCAGATGACATGTGTGTGTTTCATCTGCTCACCCTTAAAAGTTGCCGACAAACCAGTCTTTGATGCGGCCGAAAGCGGTGTGAACACTGCCTGCTTTTTGCGACACCTTGTAGCCGCGCAAGCGCGCCATGCGAGCTTCTTCGAGCAAACCCATGACAGTAGCAGCCCGGGCCTGGGCCACCATGTCGGACAACGCGCTGTTGTAGCGCGGCAGACCTCGGCGCACGGGTTTGAGGAAGATGTCCTCGCCCAGTTCGACCATGCCGGGCATGACGCAGCTGCCGCCGGTCAGCACGATGCCCGACGACAGCACTTCCTCGTAGCCCGATTCCCGCACCACCTGTTGCACCAGCGAGAAGATCTCCTCGATCCGCGGCTCGATCACGCCGGCCAGCGCCTGCTTGCTCAGCATGCGGGGGCCGCGGTCGCCCAGGCCCGGCACTTCCACCTGCTGGTCCGGATCGGCCAGCAGCTGCTTGGCGAAGCCGCTTTCCACCTTGATTTCCTCAGCATCCTTGGTCGGCGTGCGAAGCGCCATCGCGATGTCGCTGGTGATGAGGTCACCGGCGATCGGGATCACCGCCGTGTGCCGGATCGCGCCGTTGGTGAAGATCGCCACGTCGGTGGTGCCGGCGCCGATGTCCACCATGGCGACACCCAGTTCCTTCTCGTCCTCGGTCAGGACAGCGAGGCTGGAGGCCAGCGGATTGAGCATCAGCTGCTCGACCTCGAGGCCGCAGCGGCGCACGCACTTGATGATGTTCTCGGCCGCGCTCTGGGCGCCGGTGACGATGTGCACCTTGGCCTCCAGCCGGATGCCGCTCATGCCGATCGGCTCCTTCACGTCCTGGCCGTCGATCACGAATTCCTGCGGCTCCACCAGCAGCAACCGCTGGTCGGTCGAGATGTTGATGGCGCGCGCCGTTTCGACCACGCGAGCGACATCCGCCGGCGTCACTTCCCTGTCTTTCACCGCCACCATCCCGCTGGAATTGATGCCGCGGATGTGGGCGCCGGTGATGCCCGTGTAGACCCGCGTGATCTTGCAGTCGGCCATCAGCTCGGCCTCCTTCAGGGCCTGCTGGATGCTCTGCACGGTCGCGTCGATGTTGACCACGACCCCGCGCTTGAGCCCGTTCGACGGAGCAATGCCAAGGCCCGCGAGCTTGAGCTCGCCGCCGGGCAGGACTTCGGCCACGACCACCATCACCTTGGCCGTTCCGATGTCGAGGCCCACGACCAGGTCCTTGTATTCTTTTGCCATGTTGTGTCCGCTGCTCCTCTTATTTTCCCGGCTTCGCATCGGCGGCCGTCGTCACGCCGCGCAGGCGCAACGCGTAGCCGTCCCCATGCCGCAAGTCGGCCGACACCAGCGCGTCGGCGCCCCGGCTGTAGCGCGACGTCACCTGCGATAGCGTCTGCACGAACCGCTGCGTCCGCTGCGCGACCTCCGCCTCGGTGCCCCGTCCCAACTCGACCGACGCCCCCGAATCCAGCTTCGCATTCCAGCTGCCTTGCGCCGACAGCGCGAGCTGGTCGATGCCCAGGTCCAGCGGCTCGAACAGCGGCTTGACGGCCAGGTACATCCGCAGTACCTGCTGCGACTGGCCCTCCGGCCCCTTCAGGCGCGGCAGCTTGTCTTGCTCCACGTCGCCTGAACCTGCCTCGAACACCTCGCCGAAACTGTTCACCAGCTGTGCGTCGCCATCGGCGCCCCAGAAGGCCACCGGCTGGTGCTCGCGCAGGACCACCCGCAGCCGGTTGGGAAACTCACGGCGCACCACCGCCTGCCGCACCCACGGAGCCGATTCGAACGCTTCGCGGGTTGTCTGCAGGCTGACGGTGAAAAAGTTGCCCGCCAGCTTCGGCGTCACGTTCGCCCGCAGCGTCGCCGCGCTGTTGTGGCTGACGTCGCCCTGCACCGTGATGGCGCCGATCGCAAAAGCGGGATGGCGGACCAGCCAGGAGAAGGCCGCTGCCAGCAGCGCGATCGCGCAGCCTGCGAACAGCAGCGAAGCGGTGAGGTTCATCAGCCTGACATCGAACGGCTGTTGCAGCGAGGTTCTCACTGGATTGCGCTCCAGTCATGGCGCGCGGCGCCGTCATCGAAGCCGCAGGCGAGGTCATCGGCGCAGCGGGTCATTTGGCACGCTCCTGGTCGAGTGCGGCGGACGCGAGCACTTGCAGGCACAGGTCTTCGTAGCCGATGCCGGCAGCGCGCGCCGACATCGGCACCAGCGAATGTCCGGTCATGCCCGGAGAGGTATTGATTTCGAGCAGCGACGGCTGGCGGGTTGCCGCGTCGATCATCACGTCGACCCGGCCCCAGCCGCGGCAGCCCAGTACCCGGTAGGCCCTGACCGCGATCTGCTGGATCGCCTCTTCTTCACCTGCCGGCAATCCGCAAGGAACCAGATACTGCGTGTCGTTGGTGAAGTACTTGTTGCGGTAGTCATAATTGCCTTCGGGCGCGACGATCCGGATCACGGGCAGGGCCAGGGCGCCGTCTCCGCTTCCCATCACCGGGCACGTGACTTCGTCGCCGGCGATGAACTGCTCGCACAGCACGTCCGCGTCCAGCAGGGACGCCGCCTCGACGGCAGCCGCCATCTCGGAGTAGCCCTGCACTTTGGCAACACCGATCGACGAGCCTTCGCGCGCCGGCTTGACGATCACCGGCAGCCCGAGTTCGTCGGGAACCGCCAGCACCTGCTCGCGGGAATAGCTGCCGCGCCGCAGCAGCCGGTATCTGGGCGTCGGCAGGCCCTCCGCCAGCCAGACCCGCTTGGTCATGGTCTTGTCGATCGAAATGCTCGACGCCATCACGCCGGAGCCGGTGTAGGGAATGCCCAGCAGTTCCAGTGCGCCCTGCACCGTGCCGTCTTCCCCGAAGCGCCCATGCAGCGCGATGAAGCAGCGGTCGAAGCCCTCGCGTTTCAGTTCGGAAAGGTCGCGCTCGGCCGGGTCGAAGGCATGCGCATCCACACCGCGCGAGCGCAACGCTTGCAGCACGCCGCCCCCGGACATCAGCGACACTTCACGCTCCGCCGAGTGCCCGCCCATCAGGACCGCGACCTTGCCGAAATTACCAGCCATGCGCGCCTCCATCGGGGAGCGGACACCCGTCCGCGAAGAGCGCGAAGGATTCGCGAAGGACGCAAAAGGACGCAGTGAGAACTTCCATCCTTTTCGCGACTTTCGCGTGATCTTCGCGACCTTCGCGTACGGATGTTCGGAAGTTTGTCTTCATGCCGCGCTACCCATCTCGACCAGCTTGGCGGGCACGCCGCCGATGGAGCCGGCGCCCATGCACATGACGACGTCGCCGCCACGCACCGAGCTCATCACGGCCGCCGGCATGTCGCCGATGTCGTCGACGAAGACCGGCTCGAGTTTGCCCGAGACGCGCACAGCGCGGGCCAGCGAGCGCCCGTCGGCGGCGACGATCGGAGCTTCCCCCGCTGCATAGACCTCGGACAACAGCAGGACATCGGCGAGGTTCAGGACCTTGACGAAGTCCTCGAAGCAGTCTCGGGTGCGGGTGTAGCGATGCGGCTGGAACGCCAGCACCAGCCGTCTTCCCGGAAAGGCGCCCCGTGCAGCCGCCAGCGTCGCCGCAACTTCCACCGGATGGTGGCCGTAATCCTCGATCACCGTGAACTGCCCCCCGCCCTGGGCCGCCGGCACCGGCAGTTCGCCATAGCTCTGGAAGCGGCGGCCGACGCCGCTGAATCCGGCAAGCGCCTTCAGCACTGCGTCGTCCGCGATGTTGAGTTCCACAGCCACGGCGATGGCGGACAGCGCGTTCAGAACGTTGTGGTGGCCGGCCAGGTTGAGCACCACCTTCAGATCCGGCAGCGTGACGCCGTTGCGCCGCTGCACAGTGAAATGCATCCGGGGGCCGGCGGCCCGGATGTCGATCGCGCGCACTTGCGCTTCCGCACTGACGCCGTAGCTGGTCACGGGACACTGCACCAGCGGCACGATCTCGCGCACCGCGGCGTCGTCGATGCACAGGATGGCGGTCCCGTAGAACGGCATGCGGTGCAGGAATTCGACGAATGCGCTCTTGAGCTTGTTGAAATCGTGCCCGTAGGTCTCCATGTGGTCGGCGTCTATGTTGGTCACCACCGCCATCACCGGCATCAGGTTCAGGAACGACGCGTCCGATTCGTCGGCCTCCACCACGATGTAGTCGCCCTGCCCGAGTTGCGCGTTGGCGCCGGCGCTATTGAGCTTGCCTCCGATCACGAAGGTGGGGTCGAGGCCGGCTTCGGCCAGCACGCTCGCCACCAGACTGGTCGTCGTCGTCTTGCCATGGGTGCCGGCGATGGCGATCCCCTGCTTCAGCCGCATCAGCTCCGCCAGCATCACCGCGCGCGGCACCACCGGGATCTTGCGCTTTCGGGCGGCCAGCACTTCCGGGTTGTCGGACTGCACGGCTGTCGACGTCACGATGGCGTCGGCGCCGATGACGTTCGCGGCGGCGTGTCCCACGTAGGTCTGGATGCCCAGGCCATGCAGCCGCTGCAGCGTCACGCTGTCGTACAGGTCCGAGCCGGAGATCAGGTAGCCGAGGTTGCGCAGCACTTCGGCGATGCCCGACATGCCGGCGCCGCCGATACCGACAAAATGGATGTGCTTGATCGCATGTTTCATGGCTGGACCAGTTCCTCGCAGGCCGCGACGATGCTCGCCGTCGCCCCGGTCTTCGCCATCGCGTGGGCCTTGAGCGCGCGCTCGACCAGTTCCGGCCGCCGGGTCGACTCGAGCAGTCCGGCCAGCCACTCGGGCGTCAGGTTGTCCTGCTGCACCAGCCAGCCGCCACCCGCGTCGACCAGGAACTTGGCGTTGCCGGTCTGGTGATCGTCCACCGCGTATGGGAATGGAACGAACACGGCGGCGGCGCCGATGGCGGCGATCTCGGTCACCGTGCTGGCGCCGGCGCGACAGACGATGATGTCGGCCTGCGCGAAGGCCTGTGCCATGTCGTCGATGAAAGGAACGAGCTGCGCGTCGACCCGCACGGCCCCATAGTTGGCGCGCAGCGCGTCGATCTGCCCGGCACCGCTCTGGTGGGTGACCAGCGGCCGCTGGGCCGGCGCGATCAAGGCCAGGGCCTGAGGCACGAGGTCGTTCAGCGCCTTGGCGCCGAGGCTGCCGCCGACGACCAGCAGCTTGAGCGGGCCGGAACGCCCGCCCAGACGTTGTTGCGGTCCCGGCTGTTGCAGGAAAACGGCCGGCAGCGGATTGCCGACCCAGCGTGCCGTCTTCAACACTTGCGGAAAAGCGCTGAAGACCCGGGCTGCAACCTGCGCCAGCACCTTGTTCGCCATGCCGGCCACCGAGTTCTGCTCGTGCAACACCAGCGGCTTTCCGAGCAGCGCACTTACCAGGCCGGCGGGAAAGGTGATGTACCCACCCAGGCCGATCACGACATCGGGCTTGACCCGCCGCAGCACCTGCATGCTCTGCCAGAAAGCTTTCAGCAGGCGCAGCGGCAGCAGCACCAGCGTCTTCGGTCCCTTGCCCCGGACGCCGTGGAAATCGATCGTTTCGAAAGTGAAACCGCGCGGCGGCACCAGCCGGCTTTCCATGCTGTCCGGGCCGCCGAGCCAGTGCACGCGCCAGGCCCTGTCGCGCAACGCTTCAGCCACGGCAAGCCCCGGGAAGATGTGCCCGCCGGTGCCGCCGGCAATGACCAGTGCGCACCTGGTCATGCGCGGCCTCCCCGCATCAGCGCCCGGTTCTCGAAATCGACGCGAAGCACCACGGCCAGCGACACCAGGTTCATCAGGATGGCCGAACCGCCGTAACTCATGAGCGGCAGGGTCAGTCCCTTGGTCGGCAGCGCGCCGAGGTTCACGCCCATGTTGATGAAGGCCTGAAAGCCCATCCAGATGCCGACCCCCTGCGCCACCAGGCCCGCGAACACGCGGTCGAGCGCGATCGCCTGGCGGCCGATGTGCATGATCCGGCGCGTGATCCACAGGAACAGGCCGATCACGGTGAGCACGCCGACCAGGCCGAATTCCTCCCCGATGACGGCCAGCAGGAAGTCGGTGTGCGCCTCCGGCAGCCAGTGCAGTTTCTCGACGCTGCCCCCGAGCCCGACCCCGAAGATCGCGCCGCGCCCGATGGCGATCAGCGAATGGGACAACTGGTAGCCTTTGCCCAGCGTGTGTTTCTCGCTCCATGGGTCGAGATAGGCAAAGATGCGCTCGCGCCGCCAGTCGGACAGCGCGATCATGAGGGCGAACGCCACCACCATCACGGCCGCAATCAGGAAGAACATCCGCGCGTTGACCCCGCCCAGGAACAGGATGCCCATCGCGATCACCGCGATCACCATGAAGGCGCCCATGTCGGGCTCGGCCAGCAGCAGCACGCCGACCATCGCTACCGC
>JAYUHN010000012.1:0-7419 GCA_043766965.1 Ramlibacter sp.
TGCCCACCAGGTGCACGGCGCCATGGGCTTCACGCACGAGCACAACCTGCACCACAGCACGCGCCGGCTCTGGTCCTGGCGCGAGGAATTCGGCAACGAAAGCTACTGGCAGGAGCGGCTGGGCCGCACCGTCGCGGCCGCCGGCGCCGCGGCCCTGTGGCCCATGATCACCAGCCTTTGACCCGGAGAGACCCGCATGAACGCACCTGACCGCTCCGTCTACCAGCCTGCGCAGCAAGGACTGCATTTCCCGCGCCCGCCAGTGTTCGCGACGGTGCAGGAGGAGCGGCTGCACCGCAAGCAGCGCCTGGCGGCTGCCTGCCGCGTGTTCGCGCGCTATGGTTACGAATATGGGTTCGCCGGGCACATCACGGTGCGCGACCCGGAACGGCCGGACCATTTCTGGACCAATCCGTTCGCCATGGACTTCGGCCGCGTGCGGGTCTCGGACCTGCTGCTGGTCGACCACGAGGGGACCGTGCTCGAAGGCAACTGGGCCGTCAATCGCGCGGGTTTCGTTTTGCATTCGGCGATCCATATGGCACAGCCGCATGTGCTCGCCTCGTGCCACATGCACACCATCAACGGCATGGCCTGGGCCGCGCTCGGCCGCCCGCTGGACCCGATCACGCAGACCGCCTGCGGCTTCTATGGGGACCACGCCGTGATCACCGAACAGGCGGGAGCCGTGGTGGTGGCGAGCGACGCGGGCCAGGCCGTGGCCGCCGCCATGGGAACCAACAAAGCCGCGATCCACCAGAACCACGGGCTGTTCAGCGTGGGGCGTGAGAGCGTCGACGAAGCCGCGTGGTGGTTCATTGCGCTCGAGCGCGCCTGTGAGATCCAGCTGAAGGCCGAGGCGACCGGTCACCCGCTGAAGCTGATCGGACACGAGGCGGCCGAACATTCGCGCAAGCACCTTGCCACGCCGTTCATGGCCTGGCTTCATTTTCAGCCGATCTACGACGCTGTCACGCGCTCCGATCCCGACCTGTTCAACTGAGTTGTCCTTGAAGATGAGCACAAAGCCAACGCCTGAAACCGGCACAGCAGAAATCCGATGTTCCGGCAAGCGTTGCCTTGCCCTGGCCCTTGCCGCCTGCGCCATGGTCGCCGCCCCGCTGTGCGTGCTGGCTCAAGCCACGGCGTCGCCGGTGGCCGATTTTCCGAAGCGATTGATCCGCTTCATCGTGCCGTTCCCGGCCGGCACCGGCACCGACCTGTCGGCCCGCCACTTCGCCAAGCAGCTCTCCGATTACACCGGCCAGCCCGTGATCGTGGACAACCGCGGCGGCGGCAACGGCTTTCCAGCGGCCTTGGCGGTGAAGGCGGCAGCACCGGACGGCTACACGATCCTGTTCGGTAGCAGCTCCACGCTGGCGACGAACGTCGCGCTGTTCAAATCCGTGCCGTACGACCCGCTGGTGGACTTCGCCCCGATCTCGGCGCTGATGAAGTCGCCCGTCATCCTGGCCGTGCCTGTCAACTCGCCTTACAAAACCATTGCCGAGTTCATCGACGCCGCCAGGAAAGCGCCGGGCAAGATGAACGTCGGCACAGGCTCGGCCGCATATCTCCTGATGACTGAACTTTTCTCCGAGCGCACCGGCGTCAAGCTGACGAACGTTCCCTACAAGGGCGTGGGCGAGGTGCTGCAAGGCATGTTGTCCTCACAGCTGGACATGGGCTTGGTGGAGCCTTCGGCCGCGATGGAATTGCTCAAGGCCGGCAAGGTGCGTCCCCTGCTGGTTGGTGTGGAGCACAGACTGCCCGCGATCCCGGACGTGCCGACCAGCCTGGAAGCCGGCCTGCCGGGTTTCTCGGGGTTCACCTGGGTCGGCGTCGTGGCGCCGGCGGCAACTCCGCGACCCGTCCTGGACAAACTTTCCGCCCTCTTCATGCGCGCGCTCGCTTCTCCGGAGACCAAACAGTTCTATGCGGCCCAGAACGTGCAGATCATGACCGGCGGCCAGGACGAGATGCGCCCGTTCTGGCGCGATCAGATCGAACAGTGGCGCCGCATTGCCGCCAGTGCGAAGGTCGAGCCGCAGTGAGACCACGCGCATGACGCATAAGCCGGTCATCGTCGAGGTCCGGCTCAACGAGACGGCAACCCGCGCGCGTAACGTCAACGTTCCATGGACGCCGGAAGAAATCGCGGCAGATGCTTATGACTGTTGGCAGGCAGGGGCATCGATCGTGCACTTCCATGTCCGCCAGCCGGATGGCGCACCGGCGCATGACGCTGAACTCTACGGCCGCGCGGTCACAGCGATCCGCCAGCGCTGCGACGTGCTGATCCACCCCACGCTCGCCGGCGGCCAGACCCCCGATCCCGAGGAACGGCTGGCCCCGCTGAAATACCTGTGCGCCCGGCCCGAGACCCGACCGGACTTTGTGCCGATCGACATGGGCAGCACTAATCTGGACGCCTTCGATGCGGCGAGCCGAAGCTACGTCACGGACCACCGCGTGTACGCGAACTCCATCGCCACGCTGCGCCACTTCACCGGCTTCGTTCGCGCGCAGCGACTGAAGCCGATGCTTTGCGCCTGGACGGTGCCCTGCCTGCGCACCATCGGTGCGTTCATGGATGCGGGCTGGCTCGACGAGCCGGCGCTGGTCTGCATCGTCCTGACCGAAGGCGGCATGATGGGCGGCCACCCCGGCACTCTCGAAGGCCTCGATTCGATGGTGCGTTTCCTGCCGCCCGGGCGCGACCTGCAGTGGTCTGCCTGCATCCGCGAGGGCAATTTGTTCCCGCTGGCCGGGGCGATCATCGCCCGCGGCGGGCACCTTTCCATCGGCACCGGGGACTATCCGTACAACGAGCTGGGGATGCCTACCAACGCACGGCTGGTGCGGCTGCTGGCGCAAGAGGCTGCCTTGCAGGGGCGGGCACTGGCCACCGTGGCGCAGACCCGGCGCCTGCTGGAACGTCCGGACACAGGCGACATCACGTAACTGCCCCTCGACGTGTTTGGTCTGCACAACGCTGGCGAACGCGATTGACGGTGGCGGAGCGCGGCCGCGCTAAAGTGGTCGCACGGAGGGACAATCGATGACGAAAATGATCTGCCTTGCGCTGCGCCGCGCGGCGCTGTGCATGGTTGCGGCACTGGGAGCCGCCCACGCCCAGGCGCCAAAAGCGGAAGCGGCCCCGGCCGAACAGCCGATGGTCGAGAAAATCTGGCATGCCGAGTATGACGTCGATCCCGACGGTCGCGTGACAGAGACGGTGACGCTCCGGCGGCAGGTTAACCAGGACAAGCTCCTGGAAGACACGAAGGTCTACGCGATTTCGTACAGCACGAGCAGCCAGAGCGGCGAGGTGCTCGAGGCCTACACGCTCAAGAAGGACGGCCGCCAGGTGCCAGTGCCCGCCGGCAACTACCAGACGCAAACCAATAACGGTCGAGGCGATGCCGGGCCGATGTTCTCCGATCGCTCGCGGCTGTCCGTCGTGTTCCCTGATCTCGCGGCCGGGGACTCGGTGCACGTGCGTTACCGCATCGCCGAAAAGCAGCCGATGTTTCCGGGCCAGTTCTCGCTGGCGATGAATTTCTCGCCGTTCTACGCCTACGAGGACGTGCGCCTCACAGTACGCGTGCCAGCGTCGCTGAAAGTCGGCAGCGAAGCCCATTTCCTTCAGGCCACGCCGGAGACCCGCGATGACGCCGGCCGGCGAGTAATGAAGTGGAGCTACGCGAATCCGAAGCCGCGTATCTTCAACGCGGACACGGATAACGGGCTGTGGAAGGTCGACGAAGTGCCCTCGCTGCTGATCTCGACTTTCCCGTCGTACGAGGCAATCGCCAGTGCGTATGGGGAGCGTGCGCTGCCCAAGGCAACGCCGACCGAGCGCATCCGGACGCTGGCGGGCGAGATCGTCGGCGGCGAGACGCGGCCGCGCGAAAAGGCGCGCCTGCTGTACGAGTGGGTGTCGCGCAACATCACGTACGGGGGCAACTGCATCGGGGTCGGCGCGGTCGTGCCACGCGATGTTGGCGTGGTCCTGGACAACAAGATGGGCGACTGCAAGGACCACGCGACGCTGCTGCAGGCCCTGCTCGCAGCCGCCGATGTGCGCAGCGAGCAGGCGCTGGTCAATTCCGGGGAGCAGTACGAACTGGCGTCGACGCCGGTCGTCTCGATGGTCAACCATGTGATCAACTACCTGCCGGACCTGAAGCTGTACGTCGATGCGACGGCCAAGGGCATTCCTTTCGGCTACCTGCCCAACGGCGAGTACGCCAAGCCGGTGATCCACGTGGGCCGCACTGGCAACGCCGTGGAGCGCATCCCCGATGAGTCCCCGCGTAGCAATGCGCAGACGGTCCGCATGGCGATGAAGCTGTCCCCTAGTGGGGGAGCCAGCGGCACAGTGAAGGTTTCTCTGAAAGGCGGCCAGGCCCAGGCGATGCGTTCCTGGTTCAACGAGCTGACGCCTGACCAGAAGAACGATTTCGTGCGCGCAATGTTGCAGGGCTGGGGCATGCGCGGGCAGGGCACGATCGAGACTGGCAACACTGAAGGCCTGGCGGACGCCTACGACTTCGCGATGCGCTTCGAGATTGACAACTTTTTGCAGCGCTCCAGCGGGGTGCTGCCGCTGGGGCCGCCGATGCGCACGCCGCTGCCGATGAATGCGTTGGCGGACGCCGACTCCCGGATCAAGGCGACGCGCGGTTCCCAGTGCCGCGGTTTCCGCAGCGAGGAAGTCCTGGAGTACGAACTGCCGCCCAACATGACCCTGAGCAACGTTCCGCCCAGTGCGCGGGTGCGCCAGCCCTTGATCGACTTCACCGCAACGTACAAGCAATCCGGCCGCAAATTTTTGGTCGAGCGCAGTGTCGACGATAAGTCCGCGACGAGCATCTGCTCCGCCGAGGTGCTGAACGAGTTCAATCGCCAGGCCCGTCAGGTGGGCGAAAATCTTGGCACGCAGGTCATGTATGCGCGCAAGGCGCAGCGGTGAGCGAACTTGATCTGCGCCAACCGCCGGTGAGTCAGCCCTTGTTAGCCGGCGCGCGATTTCATGGACCGGCTTACGGCTCGGCGAACGGGTAGGTGATTTCCTTTCCTCGAACGCGGGCAAACGGCGTCAGCTTGTGCGGCTGCAGGCGTTTCGGGCTGACGATCTCGCAGGCGGCGACGCCATGCACGAGCAAGGCGTCGGCGATCAACGAGCGGTGGCAGCGCCACGGCACCGCCTCGGCACACATCAGCGCGACGCGGTTGGTCCGTGCGAGCTCGATGACACTCGCCAGGTTCGCGGCGAAGTCCGTCGTCTGCATGTAGTCGGCATAGCCGCGAAACGACAGATTGCGCCAGCCGGTGTTGGAAGAGTCCGCCGTCGTCGGCCGGAAGCCCCCCAGGCCGCTTGCGTGCGTATAGCCGATGTTCTCGGCGGCCAGCGAAATCGGCAGCGCATCCTGGTTGAACTGCGGGTTGTGGCGCGAGCGCGGCACCGTGCGCACATCGACCAATTGCGTGACACCGTGGCCGGCGAGGAGTTCAAGGAACGCCTCGATCTGTCGGGTCGAGTGACCGACCGTCAACACCTCACAGCGGGTTTGATCCCCGTTCGGAAACTCTGTGGACGAAGTGGCTGGGCGCGGCGACGCCGATGTCGGGGCCGTCCTCCGGCGCCGCGGCGCCTCAGCCGGCAACGAGCTTGCCGACACTTCGCCGCAACACGGGCAGGAGTTCATCGTCGAACCAGGGATTGGCCAGCTCGCCCGGGATGGCAGCAACCCATCGGCAAGACCGCGATTCGCGTCTTGTCATGGAATGTCTCGGAAGCGATCCGCATCGTTGGCTCCTCCATGGATTTTCAATCACCGACCGCGTCGCCCTTTCCTATCAGGACTTCAGTGCTCTGATCGGCGGGTCAGCTCAATTGATCAACGGGCTCTTTCATTCGCTTGGCGAACGGTATGAAAAGTACAACCGCCATGGTGAGAGCGGCAGTCATCATCCACGCTTCATTGATGGCCAGGGTCAGCCCCGCTTTTTCGATCAGCGGTTGCAGCAACGCCTGCCTGACGGCATCGATCGGTCCAGGCCCTTCCGCGAGAAATCGGTCGAGCGGGATCCCCACGAATTTCGCCGTGGGCACATCACCCGCGATCAACTTGCGCACGATGTCGTTGGCATGTAGCGTTGAACGACTGTAGATGACCGTATCGATCAACGCGAGTCCGATGGCACCGCCGAGGTTGCGCATGAGATTGAACATGCCGCTTGCATCGGGCACCCGCTTCAGATCCAGGCCGCCAAGCGCCAGGCGGGTCGGCGGCAACAGGCAGAACATGATCGCGATGCCGCGAACGACCTGCGGCCAGAACATGGCGTCGCCGTCGGTCTGAGGCGTCTGAACAATGCTCATTCCCAGCCCCACTGCGAACAGCGCGAATCCGCCCGCCGAAAGCAGACGCGCATCGAGGCGGCGCTCGAGCGCCACTGCGATCGGGGCCGTCGACAGTTGCGCCACGCCCGTCACCAGCATGATCACGCCGATCTGCAATGCGTTGTGCCCCCGGACAAACGCCAGGAACACCGGCATCAGGTAGACCGACCCGAAGAGGCCGATTCCCAGGACGAAGCTCAACACGCAGCCGATCGTGAAATTACGATCGGCAAAAGCGCCGAGATCGACCACCGGATGGCCGGCCCGCAGCGTGCGCCGGACGAATGCGGACATGCTGGCCATACTCAGGATCAGCAGCCCTGTCACCAGACCCGACAGCCAGCCGCGCTGGGGCGCCTCCTTCAGCGCGATCTCGAGTGCTGCCAAGGCAATGACGATCAGCGTCAGGGACAGGACGTCCAGCGTCCTCGCCTCCTGCAATCGGATCGGCGTTCCGGGAAGCAGCATTCCCGCCACGGTTGCACAGACGATGCCAGGCAAGACGTTGATCAGGAACAGCCAATGCCAGGAATAGGTCTCGGTGATCCAGCCCCCGACAACCGGGCCGACGGTGGGCGCCAGAACTGCCAGTACGCCGGCGAGCATGGTGGCCATCCCCTGGCGCCGGACCGGGAACAGCAAAAACACGGCAGAAAAGACTGCGGGAATCAGGGTTCCGCCAGCAAAACCCTGCAGCACCCGCCAGGAAAGCAGGACAGACAGGCTGTTGCTTGCGGCACAACCCAATGAAGCCAGAGTGAAAACCGATGTGGCAACGACGAACAGCCGGCGCATCCCCATCAGACGCGTGAAGAAACCGGTCAGCGAAATCGCGATGACCTCGGCGATGAGGTAGGCCGTCTGGACCCAGCTCATCTGGTCGGGCGCGATCGCGAGTGCGTTCTGCATGGCCGGCAGAGAAGTCGCCACGACCTGGACGTCCAGAATCGCCATGAACATGCCGACGCACATCATCGCGAAACCGATCCAGGTGCGGATCACCATCC
>JAYUHN010000013.1:0-2788 GCA_043766965.1 Ramlibacter sp.
GGCCGACCTCGGCGTTTTTGCCGACCGCACGCCGGCGCTCGGCCTGCAGACGTTGCCCTACCGCAAGGACCGGCTGGTGCTGGTGGTGCGACCCGACCATCCGCTCGCCATGCGGCGCCGCATCCCCTTCGCGGAGGCGGCGACCTACGATTTCGTCAGCCTGTCACTGGGCACCTCGCTCGCGCAGCGACTGGCGCTGGCCAGCGGACTGATCGGCGTGCCGCTTCGCATCCGCATTCACGTGCGCAGCTTCGATGCCATGTGCCAGATGGTCGCTGCCGGTCTCGGCATCGCGGTGCTGCCGGGCACCGCCGCGCAACTGCTGGTGAAAGCGCTGGGGCTGCGCAAGCTGGAGCTCACCGACGACTGGGTGGACCGGGAGCTGCTGCTGGGCGCGCGCGACCTGGCGGCCCTGTCGAGACCGGCGCGCAGCCTGCTCGATCACTTCGAGAATCAGCGTCAGGCGGCGCAACGTCGACCGGCTGAACACGGGTAAACCCGCCCCTGTTTTCTCGAGTCACGAAAGCAGCGTTCCGCTGTGCGGCCTTCCGCCCGCCGGGGGCGCCTCCTAGACTCGGTCGACCCGACCAAAAGGAAACCGCACCATGTCCATCCAACGCCGCGCCGCGCTCGCGCTGGCCCTGACCACCGCATTCTGGGGCGGGGCCCAGGCCCAGGACAAATATCCCGGCCGCCCGGTGATCGTGATCGTGCCGCAGGCCGCAGGCGGCGCCAACGATGCGATCGCTCGCGTCGTTGCGCAGAAACTGGCCGAGCAGACCGGCCAGAGCTTCGTCGTCGAGAACCGGCCGGGCGCCGGCGGCAATGTCGGCACGGCCCAGGCGGCCAAGGCCAAGCCGGACGGGTACACGCTGATGCTCACCGCCAACAGCGCCCAGGTGATCAACCCGGCGCTCTACAAGAACCCCGGCTTCGACCCGGTCAAGGACTTCGAGCCGGTGGCGCTCGTGGCCACTGCCGGCTATGTGCTGGTCGCCAACACCAGCTTCCCGCCGAAGAACGTCACCGAGCTGGTGGCCTTGGCCAAGAGCCAGCCCGGCAAGATCACCATCGCCTCGGCCGGCAACGGCACGCTCAACCACCTGATCGGCGAAATGCTGGGCAAGGCCACGGGCATCGAAATGATCCACGTCCCCTACAAGGGCGCTTCCGCTGCCGTGGCCGACCTGGTGGGCGGCCAGGTGCAGGTGTCGGTGCAGAGCCTGCCGTCCTCGCTCGCCTTCATCAAGAGCGGCAAGCTCAAGGTGCTGGGCGTGGTGAACGAGAAGCGCGTCGCAGCGCTGCCCGACGCGCCCACCATCGGCGAAACCGTCAAGGGCTTTGGCTCGACACCCTGGTACGGCATGTTCGCGCCGGCCGGCACGCCGAAGGCCATCGTTGCGAAGCTGAACGCGGAAATCTCAAAGGCACTGGATTCGAAGGACGTGCAGGAAAAGCTCGCCGGGTTTGGCTGCGAGCCGTACAAGGGCACGTCCGAGCAGTTTGCGGAGGTGGTCCGCGCGGACCTGCCCAAGTGGGCCCGGATCGTCAAGGAATCCGGTGCCACCGTCGACTGAGGGCGCGAAGATGGACATTCCGCAACCGACCCCGGGCGCGCTGGCCGGCCTGCGCGTGGTGGAGATGGGCCAGCTGATCGCCGGCCCCTTCGCCGGCAAGACGCTTGGCGAGTTCGGCGCCGACGTGATCAAGATCGAGGCGCCGGGAGCGGGCGACCCGCTGCGCAATTGGCGCCTGATCCAGGATGGCACCTCGGTCTGGTGGCAGGTGCAGTCCCGCAACAAGCGCTCGATCGCGCTGGACCTGCGCAACCCGGAAGGCCAGGGCATCGCGCGCGAGCTGATTGCGAAGGCCGACGTGCTGATCGAGAACTTCCGCCCCGGCACGATGGAGGGCTGGGGCCTGTCGTACGAGGCGCTTTCGGAAAACAATCCCGGCCTGGTCATGCTGCGCATCTCCGGCTACGGCCAGACCGGTCCCTACCGCGACCTGCCTGGCTTCGGTGCCATCGGCGAGGCGATGGGCGGCCTGCGTCACCTGACCGGCGAGCCGGGCCATGTGCCGGTGCGCTGCGGCATCTCGATCGGCGACACGCTGGCTGCACTGCACGGCACCATCGGCATCCTGACCGCGCTCTACCACCGCAAGGTCAATGGCGGCCGCGGACAGGTGATCGACGTGGCGCTCAACGAGGCGGTCTTCAACGTGATGGAGAGCCTGCTTCCGGAGTACAGCGCGTTCGACGCGGTGCGCGAAGCCGCCGGCAGCGCGTTGCCGGGTATCGCGCCCTCGAATGCCTACCGCTGCGCGGACGGTTTCGTGCTGATCGCCGGCAATGGCGACAGCATCTTCAAGCGCCTGATGCAGACCATCGGGCGTGCCGACCTGGGCGCCGATCCGGCTCTTTGCGACAACGCCGGGCGCGTCGCACGCGTCGCCGAACTCGACGCCGCGATCGCGGCCTGGACGGGTTCGCAAACGGTCGCGCAGGTGCTCGAGGGTCTGGGCACGGCGCGCGTGCCGGTCGGCAAGGTCTACACCGCGAAGGACATCGCCGAAGACCCGCACTACCGGGCGCGCGACATGATCCTGCGGCAACAGACGCGCGATGGCTATTCGCTCGACGTGCCGGGCGTGGTGCCCAAGCTGCTCGGCACGCCCGGCACGGTGCGCTCCTCCGCGCCCAAGCTCGGGGACGACACCGACGCGGTGCTGGCCGGGATCGGCTTCTCCAAGCTGGAGATTGCCGCACTGCGCGGCAGGAAGGTGG
>JAYUHN010000014.1:0-7415 GCA_043766965.1 Ramlibacter sp.
AGCCTGTTTGACGACACGCTGGCGCGGCTCACGGCCGCGGCGTCGGCAGCGAAATGAACTGGGGCGCGATCGACGCCGGCATCCTCGGCCCGGCGCTGATCGCCGGGCTGCTGGTGCTGACGACGCATGTCCCGCTGGGCAGCCAGGTGCTGCAGCGGGGCATTGTTTTCATCGACCTCGCCATTGCCCAGATCGCCGGGCTCGGCGTCATCTGCGGAGACGCGCTCGGGCTGCCGGAAGGCGGCATCGCCGTGCAGTTGTCCGCCGTCACCGCCGCCCTCCTCGGGGCCATGCTGCTGACCTGGATGGAGCGACGTGCCCCGAAGGAACAGGAGGCGTTGATCGGCGTGATGTTCATCCTGGCGGCCTGCGCCAGCATCCTGGTACTGGCCGGCAATCCGCATGGCGGCGAGCACCTGAAGGATTTGCTGGTCGGGCAGATCCTGTGGGTCAACCAGGGACAGCTGCTGTCGCTTGGCGCCGTTACCGTGCTGCTGTCGCTGGCTCTGTGGCGCAATTGGGTCGGGCGCCTCGGCCGCTATGGCTTCTATGGCGCTTTCGCGATCGCCGTCACGGCGTCGGTGCAGGTGGTCGGCGTCTACCTGGTGTTCTCAAGCCTGATCATTCCGGCGCTGGCCACCCGCAAGCTCGCTGGCAAGCAGCGCCTGGTCGCAGGTTACTCGCTGGGCGCGGCCGGTTATGCGCTCGGCCTGGCGCTGTCGGCGCTGCTGGATTTGCCTTCCGGCGCGGTGATCGTCTGGACGCTGGCCGCCTGCGGCCTGCTGTTTTCGCTCAAGCGCCCCTGACGGTCGCGGACTACAGATTCCGGCCGGACACGGGCGTATGGTCGAGCCATGAACCGTGCCCTGCGCCTGACACTGCTCTGGTCGACGGCCGTCCTTGCGCTGGTCGCGGCCGCGTTGGTGTTCGCGTACCTCAAGCTCGTTCCGGGAGACGATGAGCTGACCGAGCAGATCCGTGCGCAGGCCGAGGCGCGGCTCGGTGTCGAGGTTCGGCTCGGTTCGGCCCACCTGCAGCTCTGGCCCTACCCCGAGCTCGTGGTCCAGGACACGGTGACAGTGCAGTCGCAACCGGTCCGCATCAAGCGGCTGGTGGCCCAACCCCGGCTCTCGGCGCTGCTGCGCGGACGCGTCGAGCTGGACGACGTCAGCATCGATGGGGCCGTGCTGCCCCAGCTGTCGCTCGGCGCGCTGCGGATGCGCCCGGCGCCGCAGCAGCAGGAAGCAAAGGCCGTGCAGGTGGCGCAGGTCCGTTTTCGCGACGCGATATGGATCACGCGCCACGGCACGGCGCTTGAATTCGAGGGCCATGTCCTGTTCGGTCCGGACTGGCAAGTGCGCAATGCCGAGATCGTCCGGCCGGGCGTGCGTCCGTTGGCCCGCCTTGCGCTCGCGGCCGATGGACAGGAGCGCTGGAAAGTCGAGCTGCAGCTCGGCGGCGGCAGCGCCAATGGCGAAGTGACACTGAAGACAGGCAAGGACGGCGCGTTGGTCCTTGGCGGGCGGCTGGCCCCACGCAATATCGACATCATGAGCGCGTTGTCCAGTTTCAAGCGGCACTCGGCGCTGAGCGGCAAGGCATCGGGCAGCACCGACCTGTCGGCCGCCGGCCCCAACATCGGCGAGCTTGCGCGATCGCTGCACACGCGCACCACTTTCACGGTCGCGTCCGCGCGGCTGTTGCGCATGGACGTGGACAAGGCGATCCGCAGCTTCGGTAGGGACCATGCGGGCGAGACCCTGCTCAGTTCCCTCAGCGGCCAGATGGACACCCAGAACACGCCGGGCGGCATCGTGGTGCGCTACACCGGCCTGCAGGCCAAAGGCGACACATTCAGCGCCAAGGGCCAGGGCACGATCGGCAACCGCCACGTCGATGGCGAGATCACGGTGGACCTCGTCGGCGGGCTGGTCGGCGTGCCGCTGAAGATCTCCGGTCCGCTGGCGCAGCCCAAAGTGACGGTGCCGACCAGCGCGATGGCCGGCGCGACCGCCGGCGCGGTGGTCGGGACCGCTGTGCTGCCGGGCATCGGGACCGCGATCGGAGCAGGAATCGGCGCCACCATCGGCAAGTTGTTCGGCGGCGGCGAAGCGAAGCCGCCGGCGCCCGCACGCTGACCGCGCCTGCTCAAGCGTGTGGCGTCGGGTAGAGCCGCCTCAGCAACTCCAGGGCGATGCTCTCCAGCATCGCGACCAGCGCCGCTGCCGGCTCCATGACGTCGTGACCGGAGCGGGCGGCCGACCACTGCTGTTTCAGGTCCTCATTGCGTCCTGCCACGACAGCCACCACTTCGCTGCGCCATTCCGGCCTGATGTCCCCTGCCACGCCGCCCGCTGCGCCCCGGCCGAGGTGGATCACGGCCAGGTAGCGCAGCAACGCCGCCTCGACCAGCGCCTGCATCATCGCGTCGCCGAGCTGGACGACGGAGGTCCCACCGGGCGTCGCCTTGTTCTTCCACATCGCCGCCACCCACGCGCTGCCGCCCCCGACCACCGCGCCCGCCGCCGCGGCCAGTCCCAGTGTCAGCCCTGCGGTCAGCAGGTCGATCGTGACGCCCATCGCAGCGCCGCTGGCCGCACCGGCGATGCCGGCCTGGGTGGCGCTGATGGCGTCCTGCACCACGAACCGTTCTTCCAGCCGGTGGTTCAACGCGCCGGCGGCAGAGGGCGCGGCCCCATGCAACGCCAGCAGGCCGGCGGTGGACTCCGCTTCCGAACACTGCAGTCGTTCCACCACCGCCGCCATCGCCTCCCGCGAGCGCCGCTGATGCGCATCCCGTTCGGACGGACTCACCAGGCTGACCAGGGAACGCGGGGCCGTGCCGACATCCTCGCTCTGGCGCGCGGCAGCCAGCACGTGGGTGCCGATGAGCGCCATCGACTGCCGCAGGTGTGCCAGGTTCCGTTCGTCCCAGGCCGTCGCCAGGCGCGCGTAACCCGCTGCCTTATAGGACGGAAGGCAGCGTCCGATGGCGTCGAGTAAAACGCGCTCCTGGGTCCAGCAGCGGGCGAACTGGTCGAAACCGAGAACGGCCGCGGGAGCATTCGATCCCGGCAACGCAGCCCGGTACCGCTCGGCCCATCCGGCATGCGTCGTGGCCGCGCCATCCGCATTCACCAGCGCCAGAACGGGCTTTCCCAGCCACTGCAGGAGCTGCGCCGCCGCCGCCGGATCGGCCGCATCGCTGACTACATGCAGCACGACGTCGCTTTCGTCGCGGGCGCTGCGCAAAGCGGCATCGACCGGCGCCGCTGGTGCAGGCAGCCGGCCGAACACCGTGTCGCGCAGCCGTCCAGCCCATCCCGCATCCGCTCCTTGCGGCACTGGCAGCAAAGCCGCGTTTGCGACGTTCTGCAGATCGGTGAGCCGCAGCACCTCACCGGCGGCCCCTTTCATCAGTTCGTGGGTCTCGCCGCGCCCCAGGCCGATGCCGGGCAACGACCCATCGACCCGGTGCAACAACACCCGGAGCAAGGCGGCGCGGTCTTCGCCTCGCTGCGCGTACAGGCACAGCCGGACCTGGGCCGGGCTGAGCGCGGCAACCAGGCGCTGGAAATAACCGTCATTCAGGTCGAGGCGGACGTTGCGAGCCAGGCCGCGCTCGCGCCCCCAGGCGATCGCTGCGAGCAGCAGCCGGGGCAACACGATCCCCAGCGCCAGCAGCATGGCGTACAGGAAGACCCAGCGCCGGCCGGTGAAATTGTCGATGGCGTCGCGCGGCGACGGCATCGGGCCGGCCGCCCGCAGGCTGCGCACCTCCTCGAGCGAGAACGACGCCCAGGGAAAGAGGGCGGTGACCGGCTTGAACAGGACGCTGAGAAAGCTGTGCACGTCGGCGGCGTTGAGGAAAGTGCTTTCCCACTGCACGCCATAGCTGGCCCAGACGCCTCCGAAGAACAGCGAGAGCGCTACCCCGAGCGCCCAGGCGGCGGCGGCCAGGTGCATCACGCGCGTCACGCGCTGACCGGCCAGGCCCGCCGTGAGCGAATGCCAGCGCATCAGGAAGGACACGGTGACATCGGTGCGAAGGTGGCCCCGCCGTCGGCGCCAGTTGCCGAGCCCGGCCAGCCACTGGCGCAGCGCCGCGAAACGCGGCGGCCGCGCTGCATTGCGCTTTCCGCTCGCCGCATTGACCAGCAGCAACAGGTACACAACCGCATTCCAGAGCAGCAACAGGAGCAGCGGTTTGGACAGCAGGTTCACCTGGTGCGGGTTGGCAACCTGGTCGGTGAAGATTCCCAGCAGCAACGCGCCCAGGGGGATCGCGGCGCTCATCCACTGCCGGCCGGCGTCCTGCGCCTGCAGCGAAGCCAGCGCCGGATCCCGGCCCTCGAGGATGCGCAGCACCAGCGCCGCGCGGGTCTTCAGGAACAGCGCGATCGCCGCCACGCCCGTGCCCTGATCGCGCCGCCTGGCAATTTCAGCCGCCTCATGGTCGGCCTGCGTCCGCTCCGCCATCGTCAGCAGCCGGCCCTGCGGATCCCCGGTCTCGACAGCCTGCACCAGCACGATCCGCCGCGCCGCGCCTTCATCCATCGCGATCGTGTGGGCCGGCTCCTGCATTTCAGGATTATGCCGGAGCCGCTATCAAAAACGTAGCGCCCGCAAACCGTTGCGATCTGCGATCATTCCGGCTGGCAGGCTTGGCCACGGTGTGGTGCACCGGCGGTCGCGAGCTTGCGCAGCCAGGAGAGCGGAATGGGCATCTCGATTCCAAAGGGCGTGGTGGCGGCGCTGGCCGCGATGGCGCAAGGCATCTGCACAGCCCAGGCGTCGCCGCCGGCAGCGACGGAGCAACAGGACGCCGGCGCCGGGCTGGAAGCCCAGAAGAGCTATTCGATTCCGGCGCTGGAAATCGTCGGTTTTGACTTCCTGCTGAACCGCTACAACCACCGCTTCAGCGGCAGTCCCGACTACAACGTGACGCTGTCCTCGATCCGCCGGAACCTGCGCAGCGGCTGGGGGGTCGACGACGACGAGTTCAAGATCAACCAGCTGGGCCACCCGTACCAGGGGTCGATGTACCACGGCTTCGCGCGGTCGGCCGGCTTGAACTACTGGGAAGCGGCCGGCTACACCTTCGCCGGCAGCATCGGCTGGGAAATCGCCGGCGAACAGACCAAGCCGTCGATCAACGACCAGATCGCCTCGGGCGTCGGTGGCACCTTTCTCGGGGAAGCATTGTTCCGGATGGCGAGCCTGGTGCTGGAACATGGCGACGGCGTGCCGCGCCCGATGCGGGAAGTCGCCGCCGCCGTGATCTCGCCGTCGACGGGCTTCAACCGGCTCGCGTACGGCAAGCGCTTCGACAGCATTTTCGCCAGCCGCAACCCAGCCTATTACGGCCGGCTGAACCTGGGCCTGATGGGCACGGCGCAAAATGAGCAAGGCCTTTCCACCCTGCTCAAGCGCAACGAGGCGCAGGCCGATTTCGCAATGGAATACGGGCTGCCGGGCAAGCCCGGCTACAGCTACACCCGTCCGTTCGACTACTTCTCCTTCCAGTTCACCGGGACCACCGCGAACAAGGTCGAGAACATCATGACGCGCGGATTGCTGTACGGTCGCGACTATGCCGCCGGCAACCGCTACCGCGGCATCTGGGGCCTGTACGGCAGCTACGACTACATCTCGCCGCAGACCTTCCGCATCTCCAGCACGGCGCTCTCGCTGGGGACGACCGGCCAGTGGCGGGCCACCGACAAGGTCGTGGTCCAGGGCTCGGCGATGGCCGGCATGGGTTACGCCGCGGTCGGCACGGTGAACAGCTCGGCCGAAAAGGACTACCACTACGGCGCCGCCCCGCAGGCATTGCTGGCGCTTCGCGTCATCCGCGGCGACCGCAGTTCGCTGGACCTGACGGCACGCGAATACTTCGTCACGGGCGTCGGTAACCCGGGCGGCGGTCACGACAATATCGCGCGGGTCGACCTCAGCCTCACGACGCGCGTGCACAAGCTGCATGCGGTCACCGTCAAGTACCTGTGGAACCGCCGGGATGCGACTTCCAACGCGCTGGGAAGCCGCTCGCAGACGCGCGGGACCGTGGGCCTGTACTACACGCTGCTTGGGCACGACGGCTTCGGCGCGGTGGACTGGCGCTAGTCCCGGAGATGGATCCCGGCTCAGGGCCGGGATGACAACCTACTTGTCATCCCGGGCTCGACCCGGGATCCATCTGCCTCACTTCGAAGCGCCTGCTTCCAGCCGCCGCACATGCTCCCGGTACGTCTTTTCGGTCTGCGGTTTGATGAACAGCGCGACCACCTCGGGATGGGCGGCGCGCACGCTCTTCTCGATCTCCGTCACCGCTTTCTCGATGGCGGGCGTGCGAAGGTCGTCGGCGAATTCGAGGCTGAGCGCAACCAGCACCTGGTCGGGCGCGAGCTGCACCGTGATGAGTCCGTTGGCGCGCGCAACCGACTCGGCCTGGCCCGCGACCCGCAGGATCGAATCGCTCAGCTCGCGGTCGGCGCGCTCGCCGATCAGGAGGCTCTTGCTCTCCCGCGCCAGCAGCACAGCAACGATCGCCAGCACGACACCGATGGCGATCGACGCCATCCCGTCGATGTCGGGCCGCCCGAGGCTATCCGAAGCATAGGTGCCGCAAGCGGCCAGCACGATGCCGGCCAGCGCCGCGCTGTCCTCGAAGAACACCATGAACGAGGGCGGATCCTTGCTCTTGCGGAACGCCTCGAAGAATCCGAGGTCGCCCTTGGCCGCGAGGTACTGCCGCAGCGACAGGAACCACGAGACGCCCTCGAAGACGAAAGCCAGCGCCAGCACGATGTAGTTGATGTACGCGTCTTTGATCGGCTCGGGGTCGCGGATGTGCGCGATGCCCTGGAAGATCGCCACGCCGGCGCCCAGCGCGAAGATCAGCACGGCGACGATGAAGCTCCAGAAGTACAGTTCGCGGCCATAGCCGATCGGGTGTTCCGGCGTCGCGTCCTTGCCGGCCCGGTGCATTCCATACAGCAGCAGCAACTCGTTGCCGGTGTCGACCAGCGAGTGCACGGCTTCGCTCAGCATCGAGGCGCTTCCCGTCAACGCCGCGGCCACGCCCTTGGTGGCGGCAACCAGCAGGTTGCCGGCCAGGGCCGCATACACGACGGTCTTGGAGGAGGTGTCGCTCACCGACTGGCCGCAGGCAAGCCCGGTGCCCGTGACTTCAGCGGGACAGCGACACCAGCCGGGCGGCGGCTTCCTTCTTGCCCATGCCGCGCAGCGACGCGATCGCCGGCAGGTTCTTGGCCCGGGGCCGCGTCTTGCCTTCTTCCCATTTGTAGACCGACTGGCCGGAGGCGCCGATCAGCGCCCCGAAGGCCTGTGCCGACAAGCCCAGCCGCTTGCGTTGTGCCGCCAGCCCCTTGGCACTGAAGCGCAGGCTGCGT
>JAYUHN010000015.1:0-2787 GCA_043766965.1 Ramlibacter sp.
GGTGAGTTCCAGCGGGTGGCCGAGGCCACCAAGGAGCGGCCCGACGCGCTGCAGATCCACAGCATGCTGCTGCGCTCGATGTCGCAGGCAATCTACACGCCGATCAACAGCGGCCACTTCGGCCTGGCTTACGACGCCTACACGCACTTCACCAGCCCGATCCGTCGCTATCCGGACCTGCTGGTGCACCGCGTGATCAAGGCCATCCTGGCCAGTGAGCGCTACCAGTTGCCGACGCTGCCGACACCGGGTGAAGCGCACGAAAAGCTGGCGCGCCGGCTGGCGGCACGGGTACGGGCGCCGAACCAGAAACTGAAGAAGCCGGCGCAGCCGCCCAGCCGCGAAGTGCAGGCCTGGGAAGCCGCGGGCCTGCACTGCAGCGCCAACGAGCGCCGCGCCGACGAGGCCAGCCGGGATGTGGAGGCGTGGCTCAAGTGCAAGTACATGCGCGAACATCTCGGCGAGGAATACGGCGGGGTCGTCACCGCGGCGACCACGTTCGGCATCTTCGTCACGCTCGACGCGATGTATGTCGAGGGGCTGGTCCACATCACCGAGCTCGGTGGCGAGTACTTCAAGTTCGACGAAGCCCGCCAGGAACTGCGAGGCGAGCGCACCGGCATCCGCTACGCCATCGGTACCCGGGTGCGGGTGCAGGTCAGCCGCGTCGATCTGGACGGCCGCAAGATCGACTTCCGCCTGGTGCGTGAGGGCGAGGAGCTGGTGAATCGCGCCATGAAGGACAAGGGTGGCGCCCCGCCGGGCGTCGGTGGGGTACCGACCAAGGCGTCGACCAAGCGCGCGGCCCGCAAGAGCGCCCCGGCGGCCGACCGCGCGCCGCGCTCGCCGATCCAGGCGCTCAAGACCGCGGTGAAAAAGGCCGCGACCAAGAAAAGCCGCAAGAGTCGGCGCTGAAGCAACATCAAGGAGAACTTGAATGACAACGAAATCGGATGCAGGCAAGGTGGCGATCGTCACTGGCGGTGGATCGGGCATCGGCAAGGCCGCGGCGCTGGCGCTGTTGCAGGACGGCTGGAAGGTCGCGCTCGCCGGGCGACGGGTCGAAGCGCTGGAGCAGGTCGCGCAGCAAGCGAACGCGCAAGCCCGCGCACTCGCCGTGCCCACCGACGTGACCGACCCCGCGTCGGTGAAGGCGCTGTTCGACGCGACGGTGAAAGCCTGGGGCCGGGTCGATCTGCTCTTCAACAACGCCGGCATGGGACTCGGTGGCGCGGCGCTGGAAGACATCGCGATCGAGGACTGGAAAAGGGTGGTCGACACCAACCTGAACGGGATGTTCTATTGCATCCAGCAAGCCTTCCGGGTGATGAAGTCGCAACAGCCCGGCGGCGGGCGGATCATCAACAACGGCTCGATCTCGGCCCACGCGCCGCGCCCCGGCTCGATCGCCTACACCGCCACCAAACACGCGGTCACCGGCCTGACCAAGGCCGCGGCGCTGGACGGACGCAAATACGACATCGCCGTCGGCCAGATCGACATCGGCAACGCCGTGACGGAACTCGCCGCGCGCATGGCCAAGGGCGTGCCGCAGGCCAATGGAGAGATCCGGCCGGAGCCGCTGATGGATGTCGACGTCGTCGGCCGGTCCGTGCTTTACATGGCCAGCCTGCCACTGGAGGCCAATGTGCTGTTCCACACCGTCATGGCGACCAAGATGCCCTTCGTCGGGCGCGGCTGACCGCACGCAGGGGGTGTCAGCCGCGGCGGCGCCGCACCGCGTCGCCCAGTTTTTTCCAGAGAATCTGCCACAACAGCGCCTTGTATTCCTTCTTGGCGGCGTACATCAGCTTGTCGGCTTCGTTGATCAGCCCCGTCAGGTCGTGCAGCGCGAGAGCGCGTAGCTTGTCCTCGCTGTTCTGCGTGTCCGGTCCGGGTTTGCTCAGCTCGCCCGCTTCCAGCACCGCGACTCCGCACGAAATCGAAAAGGTCGCCGACACGCCTCGCGCCAGCTGGACCGGCGTGTTTCTCAGGTAATCGGTCAGGCGCTGCACGATGTGGTCGCCGTCGGCCTGCGTCGTTTCCGGAAGGATCGCCACGAATTCGTCGCCGCCGTGCCGGTAGACGAAATCGAGGGCCCGGATATGGTGCTTGATCGCGTTGGCGATGGTGGTCAGCATCAAGTCGCCGGCTTTGTGTCCATGGCTGTCGTTGATCTTTTTCAGGTCGTTGACGTCCATGAAGATGCAGGCCGTGCGGGTCCGGTGCCTGGTCATCCGGTTCCATTCCTGGAACCAGCGGTCGTGGGCGCTCGAGCGGTCGAGGGCGCCGGTGAGCGGGTCGAGTTTCTGGCCCATGGCCTGGATCCGCCTTTTCAGTGCGGTGTAGGCCGCCTTGATTTCGGCGGTGTACAGCTCGCCCAGGTTCATCTCGCTTTCCTCGGTCGCTTCCTTGACGAAATAACGGCCTCCCAGATCGAGTGCCTGGACGAACAGGGTGTGCTCTTTCTGGCCGGTGACCAGCACGCATTCGACCGGGAACCTGGCGTTGGTGTACACGTAGCTCATCAACTCCAGCCCATTGGAGATCCCGTTGTAGGGCTTCATGTTGTAGTCGGTGAACAGCACGGCAGGACCGGCCAGCGCGTGCACGAGGTCGAGCGCCTCCTTGATGCTTGCCGCGGTATGGGTCGCGTACTCGGAAGGCTTGATCAATTCGGCTGCGGTTTCCAGGTATTCGCGGTCGTCGTCGACCAGGATGACCACCGGACCGGAGGTGCTGTGGATCATCTGGATTGTTCCTTTGCCACTTGACGCGCCAGTCGCA
>JAYUHN010000016.1:0-2780 GCA_043766965.1 Ramlibacter sp.
CCCGGCGTTGCCGGCACTCAGGCCCGCATCAACGCCTCGATTTCGTCGCCCTCGACCGGAACGCCGCGCGAGATCAATTCGCAGCCGGTCTCGGTGACGATCGCGTCGTCCTCGATGCGGATGCCGATGTTGTGGAACTTCTCCGGTACGCCCTCGCCGGGCCGCACGTACAACCCCGGTTCGATGGTCAGGACCATGCCCGGCTGCAGCAGGCGGCTCGGCCGGTTCTTGATCAATTCGCCCGACAAGGGGTCCTTTCGCTCACTGACTTCGCCGACCTGCGACGGCTCCACATAGCTGCCGCAGTCGTGGACGTCCATGCCCAGCCAGTGGCCGGTGCGGTGCATGTAGAACTGGAAGTACGCGCGCTTGTCGATGACGTCCTGCGCGTTGCCGACCTTGTTCTTGTCGAGCAGGCCGACGTCGAGCATGCCCTGCGCCAGCACTTTCACCGTCGCCTCGTGCGGATCGGTGAAGCGCGCGCCTGCTTTGGTGACGTCGACCGCCGCCTGCTGGCTGGCCAGCACAAGGTCGTACAACACGCGTTGCGGCCCGCTGAACTTGCCGTCGGCGGGAAAGGTACGGGTGATGTCGCTGGCGTAGCCGTCCAGTTCGCAGCCAGCGTCGATCAGCACCAGATCGCCCTTGCGCACCGGCGCCACGTCGGCCCGGTAGTGCAGCACGCAGGCATTGGCGCCGGCCGCGACAATCGAGCCGTACGCGGGATACTGCGAACCTCCGAGCCGGAATTCGTGCAGCAGTTCGGCGTCGAGGTGGTATTCGCGCACGTCCTGGCCGTCGCGCAACATCTTCGCGGACAGCCGCATCGCGCGGATGTGGGCGCGCGCGCTGATCTGGGCGGCCCGGCGCATCACGTCCTGTTCATGCGCATCCTTCACCAGGCGCATTTCGTCCAGGATCGCGCACAGGTCGCGCTGCTGTTCGGGGCACAGCGCCCCGTAGCGCACGCGTGCCCTGACCTTGTTCAGCCAGCCGCTGACCCGGCTTTCGAGGCCCTCGTGCGTGGCAAACGGAAACCAGACCGCGTCCCGGTTTTCCAGCAGTCGCGGCAATTGGTCGTCGAGCTGGTCGACCGACAGCGCCGCCTCCACGCCAAGTGCGGCGGGCGCCGCATCGGGCCCGACGCGGAAACCGTCCCAGACCTCGCGTTCCGGATCCTTGGGCGCACAGAACAGCGTGCTGTTGCCGTTGCCCTTGATCACCAGCCAGGCCTTGGCTTCGGTGAACCCGGTGAGGTAGTAGAAGTAGCTGTCGTGCCGGAACAGGAAGTCGCTGTCCCGGTTGCGCTGCTGCTCGGGGGCGGTCGGGATGATGGCGATGCCGTCTTCGCCGATCTGGGCGGCAACTCGCGCGCGGCGCTGTGCGTAGGTGGTGTTGTTCATGATGCGTTGAGTTGGGCAAGGCGCTCGGGCGTGCCGACATCGGTCCACGCCCCGGTGTAGATCTCCGCGGTGAGTTGCTCATTGTCTATCGCCGCCAGCAACAGCGGAAGCAGCGGGGCCTTGATGCCGTGGGGGTTGCCGGCCGGGAGGCCGTCGAAGAAACGTTTGCGGTACATGCCGATGGTTGAATAGGTGTACTTGCGGACGTCGTCCCGCAGCGCCACGCCATCTCCGCGCAGGCCGAAATCGCCCTTCAGGTTGTGCTGCGGATTCGGGACCAGGAACAGGTGCGCCAGCTTGCCGCTGCTATGGAAGCGGTCCAGCGCCCCGCGCGAGAACTCGAAGCCGGGCACGTACACGTCGCCGCCGACCAGCCAGAACGTTTCGGCCAGCAGCGGCAGCGCCCGTGCGATGCCGCCGGCGGTTTCCAGGGGTGCGCCGAAATCCCTGCCCTCGTGCGAATAGCAGATCCGGATCGGCTGCATGCCGGCTGCCGTGGTCCGCGCTCGCCACGCCGAGTCCGGCGCGAACCGGTTTTCAATCTGGTGTCCCAGCCAGGCCGTGTTGACCACCAGCTCGAGAAAGCCGTTGCGCACAAACGATTCCAGGTGGTACTGCAGCAGCGGTTTGCCTCCCACTTCGAGCAGGGGCTTGGGGCAGTTGTCGGTCAGCGGCCGCATCCGCTCGCCGCGCCCGGCGGCCAGGATCATCGCTTGGGAAGGCATCTCGGCATCTTGTCCTGTTGCTGGTGTTTCGCAAGGATACCGCGCACCGACGGCCGACCATTTCCGATACGGCACAGCACCGCGCGCGGGCAAAAAAAACGGGGACCGCTAGGCCCCCGTTAAAGGGTTTAACCCTCCACTTGCATTCTTTGGTCAGTCGCCGAACTCGATCTTTTGGGCCTGCACCGTGGTGCCCGACGACGCGGCCTGGCCTTTGACCTCGACCTTGGCTCCGTTGACCAGGTTGGCAATCGAGCCGTGCTCATATTTCACGTTGCCGGCATAGCTGACAGTCAGGCCGCGAAGCACGAACGTTTTCGAGTCGCTGCTGACGCTGGAGATGACGCCGTGCAACTCGATCTCGTTGTTCTCGTCCTTGTCATCCTTGATCTTGACCCGGGTTGCGATCAAAGTGCCGCCGACGATGCTGCCTTCGATTTCGACCCGGGCACCCAAGGCCAGCGAGCCCGAACCTTTGAAGGTCGCATTGGTTGCATCTACCGGCGTTCCATTGACGCTGAACCGGGTGGCCGATGTGAAGGCGTCGATCAGGCCCTCGATCTCGACCTTGCGCCGGTCTTCCATCGCCTTCCTGGATGCGGGCTTGATCCGTGTCGCATTCCAGACGCCGCTTGCGGCTTGCACGGTGGAC
>JAYUHN010000017.1:0-2779 GCA_043766965.1 Ramlibacter sp.
CGCAGCCGGATGTCGAGGATGTCTTCGGCTTGCCGCTCACTGAGCTTGAAGCGGGCGATGAGCGCCAGCTTCGGCTCGTCGCTGCCGCGGATGATGGCGATCACCTCGTCGATGTTCAGCAGCACCAGCTGCCGGCCTTCCAGGATGTGCACCCGTTCCAGCACCCTGGTCAGGCGGTGCTGCGAGCGTCGCTGGATGGTCTGCTGGCGGAATTCGATCCATTCGGAGAGCATTTGGCGCAGCGACTTCTGCACCGGCCGGCCGTCCAGGCCGACCATCGTCAGGTTCACCGGCGACGAACTTTCCAGGCTGGTGTGCGCCAGCAGCGTCGTGATCAGGTCCTGCTGCTCGATGCGGCTGGTCTTGGGCTCGAACACGAGCCGCACCGCCGCGTCCTTGCTCGATTCGTCTCGCACCACATCGAGCACCGACAGCACCGTCTGTTTGAGCTGGGTTTGTTCGGTCGAGAGCGCCTTCTTGCCGACGCGCACCTTCGGATTGGTGAGCTCCTCGATCTCTTCGAGCACGCGCTGCGTGCTGACGCCGGGTGGCAATTCCGTCACCACCAGCTGCCACTGGCCGCGCGCCAGGTCCTCGATCTTCCAGCGGGCCCGCACCTTCAGCGAACCGCGGCCACCACGGTACGCCTCGGCAATGTCGGCCGCCGGGCTGATGATCTGGCCGCCGCCCGGATAGTCCGGCCCCGGCACGATGGCAAGCAGCTCGTCATCGGTCAGCTTCGGCGTCTTGATCAGGGCCACGCAGGCGTCGGCGATCTCGCGCAGGTTGTGGCTCGGAATCTCGGTGGCAAGGCCGACCGCGATGCCGCTGGCGCCGTTGAGCAGCGTGAACGGCAGGCGCGCCGGCAGTTGACGCGGCTCCTGCGTGCTGCCGTCGTAGTTGGGAACGAAATCGACCGTGCCCTCGTCGATCTCCCCGAGCAGCAGCGTCGTGATGCGCGCCAGCCGTGCTTCGGTGTAGCGCATCGCCGCCGCGCCGTCCCCGTCGCGGCTGCCGAAGTTGCCCTGGCCGTCGATCAGCGGATAGCGCTGCGAAAAATCCTGCGCCATGCGCACCAGCGCGTCGTAGGCGGCCTGGTCCCCGTGCGGATGGAAGCGGCCCAGCACGTCGCCGACGACGCGCGCGCTCTTGACCGGCCTGGCGCCGGTGGCGCCGTTCGGGCCGCCAAAACCGAGCCCCATGCGGGACATCGAGTACAGGATGCGCCGCTGCACCGGCTTCTGCCCGTCGCAGACGTCGGGCAAGGCGCGGCCCTTGACGACGCTCAACGCGTATTCGAGATAGGCGCGCTGTGCATACGCCGCGAGATCGAGCCCCGTGTCGTCGCTGTCGGTGGAAATCAGGTCTTGGTCCATGGATGGCCGGAAATGAAAAGTCGAAACTGGACCGAGGCGAGGCGCAGCTCAGCTCAGGTCGTCCGCCGTGATTGTGACGATCCGCCGTTCGGTGGCCTTCAGCAGCTCCGCATCGAGCCGTGCCGCCATCCGCTGCAACAGCTGCTGCGCGGGCACATCGCTGACCGGCACGGCCGCCAGCACCAGCCGGAACTGCAGGAATTCGGTGGGCGCGGAAGGCAACGGTTCCTTCAATCCGGCGACGATCACGCGGCTTGCCACCTGGGTCACGCCCTCTTTGAGGTCGAGCCCCTCGCAGAGCATGGCGATGCGCGAGTGCGTGAGCCGCGCCGCCACATCGCCCTCGCCGAGCGCCAGCCGGATCCGGTCCGCAGCGACCAGCACGGCCGACTCGGCCACTTCCGGGCCAAATCGCTCGTTCAGCGTCACCAGGTTTTCGATCTCGACCAGCAGCAGGACGCTCGGACGGCCATGGCGCCGGATCAGGTCTCTTACGGCGTGAACACGTTGGTGGAAAACCAGCGGCGTCGCCAATCCGGTGAGCGGATCGACCGTGCCGCAGCCATGCATGCGGATCCGGGTTTCGCTGAACAGCCTGCTGCGCCAGACCGTCGCCAGGTAGTTCATCGCCGACCAGGCCGTGAGCGCGGCGGCGACTGGCCATACCGGGTCCACGTCGCCCTGCAGGGAGCGCGCTGCGAGCCAGCCGGTCCCGGCGACCAATGCGACGTAGCTCGCCAGCACCCAGGCCGCCCACGGCTGGCACTGCGCCCAGGCGTGCGACAGCAAGACCGCGACCACGGCAGCCCACGCCAGCACGCCTGCCAGCAGCAGCTGCTCGCCGCTGGCCGCATTCGCCAACGCAAGCAGGGGCAGCAGCCACGCGCTCACCCGGAACAGCCACAAGCGCTGGGTGCGGATGGCGCCGACGTGCGAGACCAGGTCGCGCAACTGCAGTCCCGACAAGGCCAGCACCAACAGCAGCACGGTCTGCGCGAGATGGCTGCTGCCGGCGGCCAGCATGGCGACGGAGACGACGGCCAGCGCGGTAGCGCCCGCATGCAGCCACAGTGCCTGCTCGCGGTAGGCGTTGGCGATGAGGAGGCTGAACCAGACCACCATCAACTGGGCGCCGGCCAGCAGGGCCAACGCGATGGACTGGTCGAACCGGGTGAAGTCGATGCCGGCGATCACAACGGGCATCGTCCGCACGCCAGGCTCACGCAGGCCTGAACCGAACCAGCGCGCTCAATCACGCTCGAACGACGATTGGCTGGTCGCGGCCGCAAGCGGCAACGACCGCGGCAGGTTGCCCCGGCCCACAGCGCCGCCCAGTGGAGCTGTTCCGCCCAGCTCGCCACCCACCGGCAATTCCATCCTGATGCGCACGGGTGCAGTGCCGG
>JAYUHN010000018.1:0-7362 GCA_043766965.1 Ramlibacter sp.
ATGGAAGTCGTCATCACGCGTGTGAAGCCATCGATATTGCCGCCGACGATCATCACCGCGCCGACTTCAGAAATAGCGCGACCGAAGGCGGCGATCAACACCGTCAGCAGCGCATAGCGTTCATCGATCAGCAAAATCAGACTGCGCAAAAAACGCCCCGCGCCCAGCGACTCGAACTGCTCGCCGTGGCTGCGGTCAGCGTCTTCAATCGTCTGGCGCACCAGCGCGGCGACGACCGGCAGCACCAGTATGCTTTGGGCCAGCACCATCGCCTTGAATGAAAACAGCCAGCCGAGGAAGCCGAGCGGCCCCGAGCGTGACAGCAACAGGTAGACCAGCAACCCCACCACCACCGATGGCAACGCCAGCAGGGTGTTGAGGAGCGCCAGCAGCAAGGGCCGGCCGGCGAAGCGCGCGACGCCCAGCCAGGAGCCGGCGAGCAAGCCGAGGCCGCAAGCCAGCACGCACGCGGTCGCACTCACCGCGAGCGAACGCGCGACGATGGAAAGCAGGACCGGGTCGAGGCCGGACAGCAGCCGCAACGCCGTGACAGCGCTGTCCGTGAAGGTGTTCATGGGCAGCGAATGCTACCGCGCCGCAGCCGTGCTCAAGCCGAGACGCCGACCACGCTCGCCAGCAGGTTTTCGATCGCCTCCGGCGTGACCGGCTTCACGAAATGGGCATCGCAGCCGGCGGCCAGGGATCGTTCCCGATCTTCCGCGCTGCCATACCCGGTCAGCGCGACCAGCCGCATCGGCGCCGTCGACTGGCTGCGCAGGCGACGCGCCGTTTCGTACCCGTCCATCCCGGGCAGCCCGATGTCGAGCAGCACCAGCGCCGGCGGGATACGGGCCGCGATCTCGATCGCTTGCGGACCGTCTCTGGCCAGCGTCACCTGGGCGCCCATCAGGGCGAGCATCTCCGCCAGCGATTCGGCGTTGTCCTGGTTGTCGTCGACGACCAGCACCGCCACCGGCGACAGGGAATCGGCGCGCGGCGCGGCCGGCTGCGCAATCGTCCTGGGAGCGGGCACCAGCGGCAGGCTGACGGTGAAAGTGCTGCCGTGCCCGAGGCCGACGCTGTGGGCCGACACGTGTCCGCCGTGCAGCGCCACCAGAGTCCGCACCAACGTGAGTCCGATGCCGAGGCCGCCCTGGGCTCGGTCCAGCCCCACCGGCACCTGGGTGAAGAGGTCGAACACCCGCGAGAGCATGTCCGGCGGGATGCCGACGCCGGTGTCGCGCACCATGACCGATACCCGGGCCCCGTCGGGCGTGACGCTGACCGTGATCGCGCCGCCGGCGTCGGTGTACTTCACCGCGTTCTGGAGCAGGTTGGCGAACACCTGCGTCAGCCGCACCCGGTCGCCATTCACATGCAAGCGCATCTGCCCGCCCATGATCTTCAGGCGCAGCCCCCGCGCGTCCAGCGCCGGCCGCACCGCCTCCACCGCCGCGTCCAGCACCTGCGCCAGGGGCAAGGCTTCACGCTGCAACTCGATCAGCCCTCGGCTCACCCGCGACACGTCCAGCAAGTCGTTGACCAGATGGGTGAGCTGCGTGAGCTGCCGCGCCATGACGTCGACCTGGCGCCGGCCGGCCGGCGCGGACGGATCGACCCGGCGCAGGATCTCGATCGAGTTCACCAGGGGCGCGAGCGGATTGCGCAATTCGTGCGCCAGCATGGCGAGGAATACGTCCTTGCGGTCGTGCTCGTTGCGCAGCTGCTGGTTCAGCTTGGCGGTCGCCGCGCGCGAGGCGTCGAGGGCGCGGGCCAGGGTATGCGCCCGGTTCGCGGCGTCCCGCGCCTCGGCGGCCTCGGCGGTGCCGATCTTCAAGGCCTGCTCGGTTCGCAGCAGCGCCGCCAGCAACGGCAATTCGGCGTCCAGCACCTCGAGGCCCGCCTCCTGCGGCTCGCCTCCCAGCAACACTGCGACCACGCCGGGATGCGCCAGCGCCGTGGCTGCACTGGCGCTGCCGATGGGCAGATCGACGGTGGCCCGGTGGCGGCCGGGCGTTGCGCACAGCGCGAGCAAGGCGCGCCACTGCGGCCCGCCGGCAAAGGTTTTGGGCATGCCGGGCGCGGGTAGCAGCACGTCGCCGAGCTCCGCGTCGCGCACCAGCAAGGCCAGTCTGTCGCAACCCAGCGCCGCGGCCAGCGCGGCCGCCGCCTGGTGGCGCCCTTGCGGCCGCGCCAGTGCAACCACAAGCGAATGGATCGCTTCGCCGCTCATCTCAGTCCGGCAGCACGCACACCACGGCAGTGCAGTTGTGGAAGCCGCCGAACTGCCCTTCGGCCCGCGCGATCTGGCCATAGGTGTTGCAGCCGACGAAGCCGGCGGGCGCCAGCATCTCGGCGCAAGCGGCGAGTTCGCCCTGGAATTCCCCGCCCATGCGCAGTCGGGTGGCGACGCAATCGAACACGATCGCCGCGCCGGGCTTGTTGCCTTCCAGCGCATTGAGCGCGGCCGCGGTCGCCGCGCGGGCCGCCAGCAGCGCGGATTCGTTGCTGGTCTTCATGAAGTGGACGATGGCGCCTTCAGGCACGGCCGCCGCACACAGCACCGAGCCATCGTCCTGCACCGCCAGCGGAACCCGAAGGCGGTAACCGTCGGCGTTCAGGATGCCCAGCACGTTGTGCAGGAAGAATGGCATCGGGTCGGCCCGGTCGAACGCCTGGCCAGTGCGCGACGCATGCTCGCTGAACGCCTCACAGGCCGGCAAGCCGTTCAGGCTGACCAGCTGCATCCCGTCGGCTTCCGTGACACGCAGGCCGGCGCCGGCCGGTTCCCAGCCATGCGCCACGCCGATGCCGACCGGTTTTTCCGACAGGATCTCCAGCGCGACGACGGCGTCCGAGAACGCCCGCACACCGGCGAACACATGGGTCCTGGAAAAGCGCCCGTCATCGCCGGCTCCGCCGCCGAAGAAACGGTAGTTGCCGGCGGTCTGGAGCGTCATCTCCTCGACCAGCGCATCGGTGTGCCCGGCCAGCGCGTCGGTCATCACCAGCGCCGAGCGGTAGGGCGAAGCGAGATTGCCCATGCCCCGGAAAGAGCTCACGACCTGCGCCGCGGCCGCGGCCGAATCGGCCATCAGGTGATGCCCGATCCCGACCGCGAAACGGATCTCGCTGGAACGCAGCCCGAGCGCGGAGACCCGGCCTTCGCCCGCCTCGCGGTCGGTGAATTCGCCCGCGGAAGACGATCCCACGATGACTTCGGTGCCGGCCTCCCGCGCCAACGCCGCAAGCAGTTCTTCATAGTCGTGCCGGGCCGACGCGAAGACGATCACCGCGTCCGCGGCGGCGCCGTCGAACGCCTGTCGCATCGCTTGACCAAGCTCCCGCCCGGCGGCCTTGCTGTCGGACTGGATCGAAAACGCGTTGTGAACCTGGGACATCTGCTGACGGAATGTTGGGGCCACGCGACAACGCCAGCGCGGCCGTGGCTTTTTCCAGATCGTAGACCGGGCTTGGGCCGACTGCCGTAGGACACCGCCGCATGCGCGACAGCAGCCGTCCGGAGCTAGAGCGCGCAGGTGCGAAAGCCGCTGAAGCCGTCGTCCCGTTCCGGCAGCGAGAAAGCCCGCCGGCGCGGGTGCTTCATGCGGGCACGGGTGGCGAACGATGCACCGCGCTGCACCCGGGCGCGGCCGAATAGCGGCGTTGCCTCCAGCTCGCTGAAGCGGGTCCAGCCGTCGGCGGTGAAGCCGGGCCAGGGGCGCAGGCTGCTGGCGGTCCATTCGCGAACGTCGCCCCAACGGAAGCCGCGCCGGCCGGCGGCGTGGGCAGCCTTTTCCCACTCGACCTCGGCCGGCAGGCGCCGTCCGGCCCAGCGGGCCCAGGCGTCGGCTTCCCACCAGCTCACGTGCATCGCCTCCTGGGTACCGGCCATGCGGGTCGGCTTGCCAAAGAGCGACTGCATCACGGCCCCGCTGGCAACTCCGATCTGGTCGACGTGGCGCGGGCCCCGCCGGCCTTCCAGCTGCGCCTCACGCTCGAGCCACGACCAGCCTTCGGGCAGCCAGAATTCGGGCCGGTCGTAGCCGCCATCGTCCACGAATTCGACGAATTGCGACCAGGTCACCGGTTGTGCGTCGATCTCGAATTCGGGCACATCGACCTCGTGCGCCCACTTCTCGATATCGAAGACGAAGCCGCCCGGCGACTCGCCGAGGACCCAGCTGCCCGCCGGGATCAACAACGCATCGCGCGAATGCAGCCCCTGGGGCAACGGCAGCTTGAGCGGCACCGACAGCGTCTGCGCCATCGTGATCAGCTGCTCTCCGCGCAGGTCTTCGTGGAACAGCGCGGCCCGGAAGAAATACAGCGCCTCGTCGGTTTCCGGAGTTTTGTCGAGCAGCTCCAGCGTGCCTTCCAGCGTCTCGAGCAGCCAGGCCCGCAGCGGCGCCACAGCCAGCGGGTGCTGCCACCGGGCCTCGTGGCTGACCAGCGCCGGATGGAACCAGTTGTCGGCCCGCGGCTCGATCGACGCCAGCCGCACGGCATCGATCGGGCACGCGGCGCCGAGTCCCCGCTGCGGATTGCGTCCGATCCAGAATTCGGCGAACCAGCCGATGTGGCCGGCCAGCCACAGGGGCGGCGACAGTTCGTTGCGACGCGGCACCGTGAAATTGGCGTCGCCGAGCGCCTGCTCGTACTGGGCCAACAGGTGCAGCGTGTGGTTGCGGGCGTCCATCAGCGCCAGCGACAGCAGGTCGCGCCCGGCGCTGCCGATGTCGGGCGTGTCGATCGACGCCGCAGTCGCCGCGGGAGTCAGGGAAGGCATGCCCCATTATTCACCGGCCCGACATGGGCCCGGGCCGGGGTCGCCTGGCAATAGGGTAAACCCCCCACCGACAGGTCGGTGCCCGACAGCGGCGTCACGGTAGTATCTTTAGCTCTACCGCGCGCCGGCGAATCGCTCAACGGCATGCCCAACAACGGAGCTCCGTGTGTCCGCACTTTTGCAGTTTTCCCTGGCGATCGACTGGATCAGCGAGCGGCTCGGCCGCGTCGCCGCGGTGGCCGTGCTGCTCACCGCGCTGATTTCGGCCGGCAACGCGTTCGTGCGCTACGTGCTCGACATCAGCTCCAATGGCTGGCTCGAGATCCAGTGGTACCTGTTCGCCGGCATCGTCATGCTGGGCGCGCCGGTCGTGCTGAAGCTCAACGAGCACGTGCGGGTCGATCTGATCTACGGCCGGCTGAAGGGCAACATGCCGGTGTACATCGACCTGTTCGGGCTGGTCTTCTTCCTGCTGCCGGTCACGCTGCTGATGACGTACCTGAGCTGGCCGCTGCTGGTGAAGATGTTCCTGATGAACGAGATGTCGAACAATGCGGGCGGCCTGGTGCGCTGGCCCGCCATGCTGATGCTGCCGCTGGGCTTCGGCATGATGTGCCTGCAGGGTTTCTCGGAGATCGTCAAGCGCATCTGCTACCTGCGCGGCAGCTACCAGATGGACACCCACTACGAAAAGCCGGTGCAATGAGCGCGCAGCCCCAGGCGGGACGCGGCCACCACGACAGCTAACCGGAGCCCGCGCCATGCAAATGGAAAGTTTCGCCCCGTTCATGTTCGCGGGGCTGGTCCTGATCATGCTGATCGGTTTTCCGGTCGCGTTCTCGCTGTCGGCGCTCGGGCTGGCGAGCGGGTTCTTCGCGATCGAGATGGGCTGGTTCCCGGCCAGCTTCATGGCCAACCTGCCGCTCAACGTGTTCGGCATCCTGTCCAACGACCTGCTGCTGGCGATTCCTTTCTTCACACTCATGGGAACGATCCTTGAGAAGTGCGGGCTGGCCGAGGACATGCTCGATTCAATGGGCCAGCTTTTCGGCCCGGTGCGCGGTGGGCTCGGGTACTCCGTCATCATCGTCGGTTTCATCCTCGGCGCCGTCACCGGCACCGTGGCGGGCCAAGTGATCGCGATGGCCATGATCTCGCTGCCGGTGATGATGCGCTGGGGCTACAACATGCGCTACGCCACCGGCGTGCTGGCGGCGTCGGGCACGATCACGCAACTCGTCCCGCCTTCGCTGGTGCTGGTGGTGCTGGCCGACCAGCTCGGCAAGCCCGTGGGCGACATGTACAAGGGCGCCTGGGGGCCGTCGATCCTGCAGGTGCTGATCTTCCTGCTCTACACCTTCATGGTGGCGCGCTTCGCGCCGTCGCATGTGCCTGGCGTGCCCAAGGAGGCACGCACGCTCACCGGGCCGGCCCTGGTCATCAAATGCCTGCGCGGCATCATCCCCTCGGCCGTGCTGATCTTTCTGGTGCTGGGCAGCATGGGCGGCCTGCCGGGTATCAACACCGCCGTCTGCACGCCCACGGAAGCGGGCGCCATGGGTGCCATCGGCGCCTTCGTGCTGGCCGCCATGCACAAGCGCCTGACCTGGCCGTTGGTGAAGGAAGCCAGCATCGGCACCATGCGCATCACCGCCATGGTGGTCTTCATCCTGATCGGTTCGCGCGTGTTCTCGCTCGTTTTCCAGGGCGTGGAAGGCGGCAAGTGGATCGAGCACATGCTGATGGGCCTGCCCGGTGGGCAGACGGGCTTCCTCATCGCGGTCAACATCTTCATCTTCTTCCTGGCGTTCTTTCTCGACTTCTTCGAGATCGCGTTCATCATCATCCCGTTCCTGGCGCCTGTGGCCGACAAGATGGGCATCGACCTGATCTGGTTCGGCGTCATGATCTGCGTCAACATGCAGACCAGTTTCATGCACCCGCCCTTCGGCTTTGCACTCTTCTATTTGCGCGGCATTGCCGACACGCTGTTCAAGAACGGCAGCCTGCCCGCAAAGGTGGAGTCCAAGGACATCTACCTGGGCGCCATTCCCTGGGTGCTGATGCAGCTGGTGCTGGTGGCGGTGGTGATTGCCTTCCCGCAGACGGTGACGGCCTTTCTGGACAAACCGCAGGTGCTGGACCTGGACAAGGCCGGCAAGGAACTGCAGCAAATGGAAGGCGGCGGCACGCCGGCGGAACCGGACGCTGCCGCATCGGCTGCTGGCGCCGCCGAGCCGGCCTCAGCCGCAAGTGCAGCCGACAACGGTTCCAGCGACGACGACCCGATGAAGGCGCTGGAAGAGTCCATGAAGAAAGATGCCGCAGGCGCCAAGAAGCCTTAGCCTTCCGCCTCTCAAGCAGCCAGAAAAAAAGCCCCGCATCGCGGGGCTTTTTCATTGACGCAGTCGGCAGGCCTTACAGCTTCACGCTCTGCATGTAGCTGTCGAAACGCGCTTCGGTGAAGCGGAACCACAGGTTGGCTTCGCGGCGGAAGTTGCTGTAGTCGTCGTAGATCTTCTTGAAGGCGGGGTTCGAGGCGCTGAGCTCGCTGTACAGGCTCATCGATTCCT
>JAYUHN010000019.1:0-2758 GCA_043766965.1 Ramlibacter sp.
AGGGCGTGGGCGGCGGCTTCACCTGGGGTGCGGTGCTGCTGGACTATTGAGCGTTCGGCGCGCACCACCCGCCCGCTCGGCCCCTCCTTCCGGCACCTCGCCATTCCACCCCTTCAGGAGCCTCCTCACGATGCTGCCGTTCGCCTTTGTTTTCCCGGGCCAGGGCTCACAGGCCGTGGGCATGCTCGATGCCTGGGGTGACCACCCCTCCGTCACGCAAACGCTGGCCGAGGCCTCTGATGCGCTGGACACCGACATCGCGCGGCTGGTGCGCGAGGGGCCGAAGGACCAACTCGACCTGACGACGAACACGCAGCCGGTGATGCTGACGGCAGGCATCGCCTGTTACCGCGCGTGGATGGCTGAAACCGGCATGGCGCCGTCGGTGGTCGCCGGGCATTCGCTGGGTGAATACAGCGCGCTGGTGGCTGCGGGCGCGCTGAGCCTCGCCGACACACTGCCGCTGGTGCGCTTTCGCGCGCAGGCGATGCAGGAGGCGGTGCCGGTCGGTGTCGGTGCGATGGCCGCCATTCTTGGCCTCGATGCCGATACGGTGCGCGCCGGCTGCGCGGAGGCAGCGGCGGCCAGCGGCGAAGTCGTCGAGGCCGCCAACTTCAACGATCCGAGGCAGACCGTGATCTCCGGCTCGCAAGCCGGCGTGGCGAAGGCCTGTGAGTTGCTGAAGGTTGCAGGCGCCAAACGCACCTTGCCCTTGCCAGTGTCCGCGCCATTCCATTGCAGCCTGATGAGGCCCGCCGCAGAGCGGTTGAAGGACAGATTGGCCTCGGTGTCGTTCCACGCTCCGGCGATGCCGGTGCTCAACAACATCGACGTGACCGCGGAATCCGACCCGGCGCGCATTCGTGATGCGCTGTACCGCCAGGCGTTCGGGCCGGTGCGCTGGTTTGAAACCGTCCAGGCCATCCGTGGCCTGGGGGTCACTCACCTGATCGAATGCGGGCCCGGCAAAGTGCTCGCTGGCATGGTCAAGCGCATCGATGCCGAGGCGATCTCGGCGGCGCTGTTCGACCCTGCCTCACTGGCGGATGTGCGTGGAGTGCTGGCATGACGACAGAACCAACAACGACCCGCATCGCGCTGGTGACTGGCGCCTCGCGCGGCATTGGGCGGGCGATCGCGCTCGAGCTAGCGCGACGCGGTCTGATCGTCGTCGGCACCGCGACGACCGAGGCCGGCGCCCTGGCGATCGGCGAGGAGCTGGCCGCTTTTCCGGGCTGCTCCGGTGCCTGCCTCGATGTGAATGACCCTGCGGCGGTCGATCGCACCGTCGAGACGGTGCTGAAGGCCCACGGCGCGCTGCATGTGCTGGTCAACAACGCCGGCATCACCCGCGACAACCTGTCGATGCGGATGAAGGACGCCGACTGGGACGCGGTGATCGACACCAACCTGACGGCGGTGTTCCGCCTCAGCCGCGCCGTCATCCGGACCATGGTCAAGCAGCGGCAGGGTCGCATCATCAACATCACCTCGGTAGTCGGCGCGAGCGGCAATGCCGGCCAGGCCAACTACGCCGCGGCCAAGGCGGGTGTCGCCGGCATGACCCGCTCGCTGGCGCGCGAACTGGGCAGCCGCAGCATCACCGTGAACTGCGTGGCACCAGGCTTCATCGCGACCGACATGACCGATGCGCTGCCTGCCGCACAGAAGGAAGCCTTGCTGACCCAGATCCCGCTCGGCCGGCTCGGCAGCGTCGATGATGTGGCCCATGCGGTCGCCTTCCTCGCGTCCGATGCCGCGGGCTACATCACCGGCGCCGAGTTGCATGTCAACGGCGGCATGTTCATGAACTGACCACGCGGGGCTGTGCCGACGCCGGCAAGCCCCTTCAACCCATGCGCCGAGGTCGAGCCCGACCGGCGCGGTGGCGGCGCAAAGATGCAAGCGCGCCGGCCACCGTTAGAATCCCGGGCTGTTTGAGCAATTTTTCACTCCTGGAGGAGTCATGAGCGATATCGAATCACGCGTCAAGAAAATCATCGCCGAGCAACTTGGCGTGCCTGAGGGCGACGTCACCAACGAGAAGGCCTTCGTGGCCGACCTTGGTGCCGACTCGCTTGACACGGTGGAACTGGTGATGGCACTCGAGGACGAGTTCGGCATCGAGATCCCCGACGAAGAAGCCGAGAAGATCACCACCGTGCAACTCGCGATCGACTACGCGATGAAGCACCAGAAGTCGGCCTGAGCGATTGCTGGGTGAAGGCAGGGAAGTCAGAGCGATGAGTCGGCGCCGCGTGGTTGTGACCGGCCTGGGCCTCATCAGCCCGGTGGGCAACACGGTGGCCGAGGGCTGGGCCAATCTGCTGGCCGGGCGCTCGGGCATCGCCAACATCACCAAGTTCGATGCATCGAACTTTGCCTGCCGATTCGCGGGCGAGGTGAAGGGTTTCCAGGTCGAGGATTACTTCCCCGCCAAGGACGCCCGCCACATGGACACCTTCATCCATTACGGTCTGGCCGCGTCGATCCAGGCCGTGCGCGACGCGGGCCTGGCGACCAACGCCGACCTGAGCGAAGAAGAAGCCGAGCGCATCGGCGTGGTGGTGGGCTCAGGCATCGGCGGCCTGCCGTTGATCGAAGACACGCACGCCGAACTGGTGAACCGCGGCCCGCGCCGCATCACGCCGTTCTTCGTGCCGGCCTCGATCATCAACATGATCTCGGGCCATGTGTCGATCACCTACGGTTTCAAGGGCCCGAACCTGGCGATCGTCACCGCTTGCACCACCGGGCT
>JAYUHN010000020.1:0-7344 GCA_043766965.1 Ramlibacter sp.
CCTGGAAGCCGGCGAAACCGTGCTGGCCGGCTCCTTCACCCGGCCGGCGCTGGCGAAGCAAGGCGACGTGTTCGACGCCGACTATGGCCCGCTCGGCCGCTTCCAGTTCAGCTTCGTGTAGCCGGGGCCGAAGCCCGCCGCGAGCGCGTAGCATTGCAATTCAACCAGGAGCCATTTCCATGACCATCGTTGCTTCAGGTATACGGCGCCGCACCGTTCTGCAGTCGGCCGGCGTGTCGGCGCTGCTCGGCGGAATCGCCCGGCAGGCTTTCGCCCAGTCGCAGCTGGACACCGTGCGCCTGATCACCGGGTTTGCGGCTGGCGGCACGTCGGACACGACTTGCCGCCGCGTGGCGACGCGGCTGGCGCCGGAATACGCGAGGTCCGCGGTGGTGGAGAACAAGACCGGCGCCGGCGGCCAGATCGCCGTGCAATACGTGAAGGCCGCGGCGCCGGACGGCTCCACCGTGCTGCAGACGCCGACGTCGATCCTCACCATCTATCCGCACATCTACAAGAAGCTGGCCTACGACCCGGCCCTGGACCTGACGCCGATCACGCTGGCGTGCGTGTTCGATTTCGGCTTCGCGGTCGGTCCTGCCGTGCCGCTGTCGGTCAGGACGGTGCCGGAATTCCTGGTCTGGGCCAAGGTCAACCCGCTGGGCCAGAATTTCGGCTCGCCCGCTGCCGGCTCGACGCCGCACTTCATCGGCGCGCTGCTTGGCAAGAGCGGGGGTCTCGACCTGAAGCACGCGGCCTACCGCGGGACGCAACCGGCCATGCTCGACCTCCTTGGCGGCAACATCTCGGCGGTATCGGGGCCGATCGGCGACATCACGCAGCACCTGCCGACCGGCAAGGTCCGCATCCTCGGAACCTCCGGGGCCAGGCGCAGCCGTTTCGCGCCCGACGTGCCGACCTTCACCGAGCAGGGCCTGCCGGAACTGACGCACAGCGAATGGTTCGCCTTCTTCCTTCCCGCCAAGGCTTCGGCCGAAGTCGTCAACCGCCTGAACGCCGCGATGAAGTTCGCGCTGTCGCAGAAGGACGTGATCGACGGCATGGCGGGCTTTGCCCTGGAAGCGATGACATCGACACCGGCCGAACTGGCCGAGCTGTTGCAGCGCGACACCGCCAAGTGGGCGCCGATCGTCAAGCGCATCGGCTTCACCGCCGAAGCATGACAGCAAGACTGGAGGGATGCCGATATGAACGCCGTTCTCAAACCCGCCGACAAGCCGGCCATGCAGCAGGACGAATGGGCGGTCCGCGTCGAGCTGGCAGCGTGCTACCGCGTGTTCGCGATGCTGGGCTGGACCGAGATGATCTACAACCACATCACGCTGCGCCTGCCGGACAGCGTGACCGGTGGCCGGAAGCAATTCCTGATCAACCCGTTCGGGTTGCATTACAGCGAGGTGACGGCGAGCAACCTGCTGAAGATCGACCTGCAGGGCAACAAGCTGGACGAGAGTCCGTGGCCGGTGAATCCGGCCGGCTTCATCGTGCACGCCGCGATCCACGACAAGCTGCCGGACGCGCACTGCGTGATGCATACGCACACCACCAACGGGCTGGCGGTGGCCTGCTCGCAGGTGGGGCTGGCGCAGAATAATTTCTACTCCGCCCAGTTGCACGGCATGGTCGCGTACCACGACTTCGAAGGGATCACCGTCCATGCCGAGGAGACGCCGCGGCTGCTGAAGAACATCGGCACCAGGCCGGCGGTCATCCTGCGCAACCATGGTCTGCTGACATGGGGCCGGACGCTGCCGTTGGCCTTCGTGCGGCTGTGGACGCTGCAGCGCGCCTGCGACGTGCAGGTGGCGCAGGCGGCGCTGGGTCCGGCGATTCCGGTGCCCCTGCACGTGGCCGAAAAGACGGTGCAGGATTCGTTCCAGTGGGACGCGCGCTTCGGCGCCGGTCAGGACGTGTTCGACGCGCTGGTGCGGCAGGTCGACCGGATCGATCCCGGCTACAAGACCTAGCGCGTGAAAGTCGGTGTCTACGGTGCCGGCGCCATCGGCGGCTGGCTGGCGGCAAAGCTTGCACAGGGCGGCAACGAAGTCAGCGTGATGGCGCGCGGCCGCACGCTGGATGCGCTGCAGATGCATGGACTGCGGCTGCAGCAGGGCGACGACGTCGTGCATGCGGCGGTCCGCTCCAGCGACAGCCCGGCTGAACTTGGCGTGCAGGAGCTGGTGATCGTCGCCGTGAAGGCGCCGGCGATGGCCGACGTTGCCATCGCGATCAGCCCGATGATCGGGCCCGACACCACCGTGCTGACCGCCATGAACGGCGTGCCCTGGTGGTTCTTCGAAGGCTTCGGCGGCCAGTACGCCGGCACCCGGCTGACGGCGGTCGATCCCGAGGGCGCGATCGCCCGCGCCATTCCCTCCCGGCACATCATCGGCTGCGTGGTGCACGCGAGCTGTTCAATCAACAGCCCCGGCTTCGTGCGCCAGCACTTCGGCAACAAGCTGATCGTCGGCGAGCCGTCCGGCGACAAGACTCCGCGCGTCAAGGCACTGGTGGCGCTGCTGGAACACGCGGGCTTCGAAACCGTGCTGGCCGACCAGATCCAGAAAGACGCCTGGTACAAGCTGTGGGGCAACATGACGGTGAATCCGATCAGTGCGCTCACCGGCGCCACCACCGACCTGATCCTGAACGACGACCTGGTACTGGCCTTCATCTCCCGGGTCATGCTCGAGGCCCGCGAAATCGGCGGGCGGATCGGCATCCCGATCGCACAGCAGCCGGAAGACCGGCACCAGGTGACGCGCAAGCTTGGCGCCTTCAAGACGTCGATGCTGCAGGACGTGGAGGCCGGCAAGCCGGTCGAGCTCGACGCCTTGGTGACCGTCGTCAGCGAACTGGGTGAACTGACGAAGGTGCCGACTCCGTACACCGACGCCCTGCTCGGCCTCTCGCGCCTGCACGCCCGGGTCCGCGGCCTGTACTGACGCCGAGGATTCGATCTGGCGCCGGAATGGAACAAAATGGCGTCATCCCGTGCCTATGGAGCCGCCATGCCAAATCTGTCCATCAAGGATGTCCCCCGGCTTGGGCCGAGGCCTTGCGACAGCGTGCCAGCCGCAGCCACCGGTCGTTGCAGGGTGAGTTGATGGCGATCATCGAGCGCGCGATCCATGAGCCGGATCCAACCCCGCAAATCAGCCCGAAGCTCAGCATGCGCTGGCGCTCCGGTACAAGCTCAGCGCCTATGACGCCGCCTATCTCTGGCTTGCCGCCGAACTGAAGGCGCCGCTGGCAACCTTCGACAAAAAGCTGGCCAAGGCGGCCAGCATCCATCTTTCCAGCCTGCCCTGAATGACAGCACATACGCCCGCGCGCGCATTGACCGGTACCGCTTTCGCCACGCTGCTGCTGATCGCGTTCATGATGGGCGCCAACCATGTTGCGGCGCGGATTGCCTTCACCCATGGCGTCGACGTCGCGACGGCCGTGTTCTTTCGCAGCACGGTGACCGCGCTTGTGATCGTCGCCCTGCTGGCCGTGCAGCGCGTACAGGTGCGCTTCACCGCGCGCCACAAACGCATGCTGCCCCTGATCGGTTTGTTGATCGGCGTGCAGAGCCTGTGCCTGTATTCGGCCGTGGCGCGGCTGCCGGTCGCGCTGGCGCTGCTGGCGTTCAACACCTACCCGATCTGGGCGGCGTTCTGGTCATGGGCAATCTACAAACACCCGCCCGAGCGGCCCCTGCTGGTCGCGATGCCGGTGATCCTGGTCGGCCTGGCGCTGGCGCTGGACGTGTTCGGCGCGGCTTCCGGGCTCGGCGCTCAGGGGCAGTGGGCGCGCATTGGCGCCGGCGTCGGTTTTGCGCTCGCCGCCGGCGCCACCTTCGGCCTGGCGATGGTGATGACGCAGCACGAGGCGGGCGACGTCGATGGCCGGGTGCGCACCGCGACTACGATGGCGATGGCCGCCCTGGTGGCGCTGACGATGGTCGGGTCGCAAGGCGGCTTCCATCTTCCGCAGGCCCCGGCTGGCTGGAGCGGACTGCTGGCCCTCACCTGTCTTTACGGCACCGCCTTCACCATCATGTTCACCGTGCTGCCGCGACTGGGCGTGGTCGGCAATTCCGCGATCATGAATGTCGAGCCGGTGTTCGCGCTGGTGCTGGCCTGGCTGATCCTCGGCCAGGCGATCGCGCCGATCCAGGTGATCGGCGCACTGATCGTCGTCGCCGCAGTGATGCTGCTGGGCATTCGCAAGCGCTGATTCGTGGCGCTATAATTGCTATACATGTATAGCAAAGGTGCCCCATGCTCGCAATCCGGTTGCCCCAAACCATCGAGGACCGCCTGACCGCCCTGGCCAACGAGACCGGCCGGACCAAAACCGCGCTGGCGCGGGAGGCCATCCTCGAATACATCGAAGACCTCGAGGACTTTTACCTGGCCGAAGCGCGTGCCCGCAGGAACCGCAAGACGATTCCGCTGGCGGACGTGGAGCGCCAGCTTGGCCTGGACCATTGAATTCGACCCGGATGCGGTCAAGGATTTGAGGAAGCTGGACCAGCAGATCCAAAGACGGGTTCTCGAATTTCTTCGCGTCCGACTGTCTCCGATGGCCAATCCGCGCGACCTCGGCGAGCCACTGGCCGGCAGTGAACTGGGCAACTACTGGAAATACCGGGTCGGTGACTGGCGCATCGTTTGCGACATCCAGGATAGGCGGATCGTGGTGCGCGTGCTACGGGTCGGCAATCGGCGCGAGGTCTATCGCTGACCCTCGCTCACTCACCGACCAGGAACGGCACCCGCGGCGCCACGGCGCACATGAGCTCGTACGAGACGGTGCCGCCGGCGCGGGCAATTTCATCGATCGACAGCACGGCGTTGCGCGGACCGCGGCCCCAAAGCGTGACGTCGCTGCCGAAGACCGCATCGGGCACCGGCGTGAGGTCCACCGTGATCATGTCCATGCTGACGCGTCCGACCATGCGGGTGCGCACGCCGTCCACCAGTACCGGCGTCCCGGTCGTGCAGTGGCGCGGATAGCCATCGGCATAGCCGCAGGCAACGACACCGATGCGCAGCGGCCCGTCCGACTTGAAGCTGGAACCGTAGCCGACGGTGTCCCCGGCAGTCAGCTGCTGCACGCCGATGATGCGGCTGGCCAGGGTCATGGCCGGCTGCAGCTCCCAGTGCGCGCTGTCGTTGACCGGAAAGTCGGGCGCGCTGCCGTAGACCCCGATGCCGGGACGGATCCAGTCGGCGCGCACGGCCGGATCGGCGCCATGGCGCAAGGCCGCGGCGCTGTTGCCCAAGGTCCGCTCGCCGGGCAGGTCGCGCGTCACGTCCACGAACACCTGCAACTGGTGAGCGATGCCGCGCTCGCCGTCGGCGTCGCTGAAATGCGTCATCAGCGAAATCTCGTCCACCTGCGGCAATGCGTCGAGCCTGGCCCAGGCCGCGCGGTACCGCGACGGCGCGAACCCCAGCCGGTTCATGCCCGAGTTCATCTTCAGGAACACGCGGTGCGGCTGGTGGGTCTTGTGCATCGCCAGCATGTCGATCTGCTGTTCGCAGTGCACGACGTGCCACAGGCCCAGCCGGGAACACAGCTCGAGATCGCGCGGCTCGAACACGCCTTCCAGCAGCAGGATCGGTCCGCGCCAGCCGAGCGCGCGCACCCGCTCCGCTTCCTGAAGGTCGAGCAGCGCGAAGCCGTCGGCGCCGCGCAGGCCATCGAACACGCGTTCGATGCCGTGGCCATATGCATTGGCCTTGACGATGCCCCAGACCCGTGCATCGGGAGCCGCCCGCCGCATCCGGGCCAGGTTGTGGCGCAGCGCTGCGGTATGGACAGTGGCAAGGATCGGGCGGGGCATGGCAGTGTGATCTGGCAGGTCTCAGAGGCGATTTTGTCATTACCGCGCGTGATATAAACCTTTGTCGTCAGGAGACAGCATTACCAATGCACGAGCGCCCACCGCGCCGTGCTCCACGCCACCAGAATGAAGCGCGGTTTCTATACCCTCATGTCGGCCCAGTTCTTCTCGTCGCTGGCCGACCAGGCGCTTTTCGTTGCGGCAGTGGAGTTGATCAAGGGAGCCGGCGGCGCCGAGTGGCAGCGGGCCGCGCTGGTCCCGATCTTTGCACTCTTCTACGTCATCCTGGCGCCCTGGCTCGGCGCGTTCGCCGACGCTTTTCCCAAGCGCGACGTGATGTTCGCCAGCAATGCGATCAAGGTGGCCGGCTGCCTGATGATGCTGATCGGCACCAACCCGCTGATTGCGTACGCGATCGTCGGCCTCGGCGCCGCTGCGTACTCGCCGGCCAAGTACGGCATCCTCACCGAAATGCTGCCGGCTTCGCAGCTGGTCAAGGCCAACGGCTGGATCGAGGGCCTCACCATCGCCTCCATCATCCTGGGCATCCTGCTCGGGGGCCAGCTGGTAGGCTTCGCGATTTCGGGTCGCCTGCTGGCGATCGACTTCCCGGTCCTCGAGACCGGCATCGACACCGCCCCCGAAGCGGCGATCTCGGTGCTGATCTTCATCTACGTGCTGGCGGCGTGGTTCAACACCCGCATTCCCCTGACCGGCGTCGAGATGCGGCCGATGCCGAACAACCCGCTGGAGCTGGTGCCGGATTTCTGGACCTGCAACTCGCGCTTGTGGCGCGACAAGCTGGGCCAGATCTCACTCGCAACAACCACCCTGTTCTGGGGCGTCAGCGGCAATCTGCGCTACATCATCCTGGCCTGGAGCGCCGCGGCGCTTGGCTACAGCACGACGCAGGCCTCGTCCCTCGGCGGCGTGGTGGCGATCGGCACCGCGGTCGGCGCCATTGTCGCCTCGGTGCGGATGCGCCTCGACATGGCGACCGGGGTGCTGCCGATGGGCATCGCGATGGGCGTGCTGGTGATCCTGATGAACTTCATCCACAACGTATGGGTGGCCGCGCCGTTCCTGATCCTGATGGGGGGCCTGGGCGGATTCCTGGTGGTGCCGATGAATGCGCTGCTGCAGCACCGCGGGCACAACCTGATGGGCGCCGGCCGGTCGATCGCGGTGCAGAATTTCAACGAGCAGGCCTGCATCCTGGGACTCGGCGCGTTCTACAGCCTGTCCACCGGCATGGGCCTGTCGGCCTTCGCCGCGATCACCGCCTTCGGGTCGGTCGTTACCATCTGCATGTGGCTGATCCGGCGCTGGCACCAGAACAACTGCGTCAAGCACCGCGAGGAAATCGAACACCTGCTGGTGATCGCCCGCCACGACAACATGCATGGCTGACCGGCGGGCCGGGGCCCTGTGGGCGGTGCTGGCGCTGACGTTGAATGCGCTGCTGTGGGGCGTTTCGTGGTGGC
>JAYUHN010000021.1:0-2750 GCA_043766965.1 Ramlibacter sp.
GTCGGGTCGATCTGCCGAAAGGCCGTGTACATGATGGCCAGCAGGTGCAGGCCAGAAAACTTGCCGGGCAGCGCCTTCAGTGTGTACTTGTCGGTCGGGTCGTTGATGTCCAGGCCGTTGCGCACGAGCATGGCGATCTCCAGCGCGATGGCCTGGCGCTTCTGTGGTCCCAGCTTCTTGAAGGTCTGCAGCGCGCTCGAGATGTACATCATCACGTCCGGCCGGAAGCCACCGACCGAGCTGGACTTCAGCCGCTTGTGCGCGAAAGCCGTGCGCGCCTTCTCGGCCTGCCCGACCATCGGCGAGTTCGGGTGCTCTTCGATGAAGCGCAGGTAGAGACTGTCTGCTTCCTCATCGGCCTCGCGCGTGCCCAGTTCCTCCAACGCGGTTGCCAGCCCGAAGATCGCCTGCGGATCGTCGGGCAGCAGCTTAAGGTGGGGCGCGACAATGATCTTGTCCGGCAAGCAGCGCGCACTCGCGTCAAGGCTGCGACCTTCAGTCAAAGCGCGCTCGCCAGCGCGACAGACTGATGTCCAGCCCCTTCGGACCGCAACTCAAGCATCGGGCTGTTCGAAGCCACGTATCCCAGGGGGCGGTCCAACACAAACGGGAAGATCACGGCCATGGCGGGCAGGCTCGCCACCGACACCGCTTTGCCGCTGTAACGCAAGGCGGCTTCAATGAGCCAGGCGACGGCACGATCGTCCTGCACCGTGGTCGGCGGCCGGCGGATCAGGCGTTTGCCCTTTTCCGCGCGCTCGATCGCTCCCCAACTGGCCTGCGACTGCAGGACCATGTTGGTCATGCGATACGTGCCCTCGCGCTCGCCGTAGATCTCGCTCATGCGTCGGTGAACCTCAGCCGCGGCGCAGTCGCCTTGCAGTGCCGACAGCCGGCCGACCAGTTCAGCCACCTTGCCAAAGAAGGGGTAGCTGGCGATGGCCATACCCCAGATCAGCGCTGCCACGGAGACAGCGGGAGCGGACTTGCGGATTTCCAAACCGCGGGCTGCCAATGCCGCCAACTCGGGTCGGGGCTCCAGCCAAAGCCGATTCAGCACGGTGCGGGTCTTCTTCCTGGCCGCAAGACTGAGCCCTGCTCCTTCGAGCATCGCGCTCAGTTCGTCCACGCCGCTCCGCCCGGAGCGAACTTCCAGCGCCGCCGTCACCCAGTCGAGGTGAATGAAGCGGTCGAAACCGATCTGAGGAGCGGGTGTGGACATTGAACTCAGCTTACGCGTGTGACTTTGACGAAGGGCACCAGCAGTTCTTCCACCGAAATGCCTCCATGGACAACTGCAGGCTCACCCTGCTGCATGAAGGCAGACCTGCCGCCTGCAAACAGTGGCATGAAGTTGGCAGGCAGTCCAGCGATCTCAAGGCGGTAGGTGTTTGGGTTTGTTGCCGCCGATGCGGCCACGAGATTTTCGCTCCGGTACGTGCGGACGCGTTCGCCGCGCAGATCCGGCGTCACGCCTTGGTTGATGCGCCCCTGGCCAACTGCTTCGACGTTGCCATGGTCGGCAGTCAAGTAGATGTGGAAACCCTGGTCGAGCATTCGATCGAACAACTGATCGACGAAGCCCGACTCACACCAGCTCTCGATCAGCGCGGTGATGCCGCGCTTTCCCATCGTGGCGCCATGCACGATCTCGTCGACCATATCCACCACGATGCCAGCCACCTTGACCGACGGGGTCGAAACCGCGCCTATCAGTGCCTCAAGCTGGTCCGTTCGCTTGATCCCCTTTTCGTACAGCACTTCGTTGCCGCGCAAGCCGTTGTCCGACCAGAAACGCGTCCACTGAGCGGGCTCGGCGGCGGTGCCTTCGATCGTGTCCGCAAACTCACGGGGCTTCAGCCCGGAGAACAGCGCCTGCCGTGAGACCGAGGTCAAGGTCGGCAGCCATGCGAAACAGGCACCCTCGTCGAAGGCCAACTTCGGCGCACGCCGAGCCAGTGCCTCCCGAATCTGCACCCACTGATCGATGGCCAGGCCGTCAAAGACAAGTAGCGCGATCTTCGTCTCGCCGGCCCCGCGCCGATTCGCAAGGAACCGCGGTACGTGGTGAACCATGATCGGCGCCTTCGCTGGCGATAGCGACGGCAGCACGGCATAGTCCTTGGCGACCCAGCTGCGAAGGCGCTCATCGAGCATCGACTGAACTTCTTCGATGCTTTGTTTCAGCCCGGATGCCCGTACCGCGTCCAGCGCGTGAAACCGGGCTAGCACTTCGCCCCATCGGCGTGCCAGCGCAATCCAGTCGCGGTAGGTGAACTCGGCCGCCGGCAGCTTGTCGCGGATGCCCTTGATACCGTCCGCCACCAGGTTCCGCAGCGCCAGCGGGTCCTGGACGATGCCGACCTTGGCCCAGTCCGGCACGCTGGGCAGCACGCCGTGCACGGCGAGCGGGTGCAGCAGGCCATCCAGGAACATCGAATCGACGATCACCCGGACATCATCGTGTTCAAAGGGAATCTCGATGTTCGGGATGAAGTCAGCGGGCAACGGTTCGCCCGCGCGCGTGCCGGTGACCCCCAAAGTGGCGAGGTATCGATACCAAGCATCCTGCACCACCCGCAGCAGAAAGCTGCGTGACGAGAACAGCTCGCTGAGCGGCAGGGCTGCGAACTGGTTGTTGTCGCTCAGCACAAAGGCCACATGCCTGGCCAGCAGCGGCGGCAACCCGGCTTCGCGGTAGTGCAGTCGCAGCAAGTCACGCCACAGGTCCGCCGGCCTCAGCATCAGGT
>JAYUHN010000022.1:0-7327 GCA_043766965.1 Ramlibacter sp.
CATCTGGTTCTCCCGGTACTTGACCATCGACTCGTCGATGAACAGGTCGAGGATGCCGGTCTCCGAGAAATCGAGCAGCGTCGTCAGGAAGGTGGCCGACGCGACCGGCTTTTCGCCCCGCGCCGCCAGCACCGCCAGCGCCGTGCCGAGGATCGTGCCGCCAACGCAGAAGCCCAGCGCATTGAGCTTCTTGGCGCCGGTGATCTCCAGGACCGCGTTGATCGCCGTGATGGGACCCTGTGCGATGTAGTCGTCCCAGCTCATTTCCTCCATCGACTCGTCGGGATTGCGCCAGCTCACCACGAAGGTGCGGTGGCCCTGCTCCACGGTGTAGCGGATGAACGAATTCTCCGGCTGCAGATCGAGGATATAGAACTTGTTGATGCACGGCGGCACCATCAGGAAAGGCCGTTCGTACACCTGCTTGCCCAGCGGCTTGTATTCGATCAGCTGGAACAAGTCGTTCTCGAACACCACCGATCCTTCGGTCGTGGCTACATTGCGGCCGACCTCGAACATGCTTTCGTCGGTCATCGACACGTGGCCCTGCTGGATGTCTGCCAGCAGGTTCTTCATCCCCTTGGCGATGCTTTCCCCCCGGGTGTCGATCGCCTTTTTCTGCGCTTCGGCGTTGAGCGCCATGAAGTTGCTCGGCGCCGACGCCGCCATCCATTGCTCGACCGCGAAGCGCAGCCGCGCCTTGGTCTTGGCGTCGGCCTGCACCGCTTCGGCCAGCCCGAGCAGCGTGCGCGCATTCAACAGATAGGTCGACGCGGAGAAGGCCGCGACCGGATTGGCGCCCCAGGCCTCGGCCGCAAAACGTTTGTCGCCGGATGGTTTGGGCTGCAGCCCGTTGTTCCAGAGCTCGGTGGCTTCCTTCACGTAGGCCTGCTGCAGCTCCTCGAGCTTGTTCGGCGAAAAGGACAGCGGCGTCGCTGTCGACGCGCCATGGCTGCCGACATGGCCGGGCATGCCGATCTGACCGAACGATTGGAGCGCCTTGCTCCAACTTTCGCCCAGGCTCTGCTGGAACTTCTGGGCGGCCGCGCCCATGTCTGGCTGAAAATGCATTTGTCTGTCTCCTGTCGCCCGCTATTTTCCGGGCTGGGCCAAGTATCTCAAAACCTATGCTGCACTGCAACACAAACTTTTCGGCGCCGCCATGTACATCGTCGTGATCGGCTGGCTCTACGTGGCGCTGATGATGGCGGTCGCGGAAGCCACCAGCAGCAACGGCAGCCTGCTTGGCGCCATTGTGACCTTTCTGCTGTACGGCGTCGGCCCCGTGGGATTGGTGGTTTACCTGATGCTGGAACCGGCGCGCAAGCGTCGGCGCAAGGCGCTCAGCGCAGCAGCCCAGCAGGAACACCCGGCTGTCTCAGGCCAGCCAGATGCTGGCGGCGAAGCGGCCGCTGACGCGGTCGCGCCGGTGCGAGAAAAACCGTGACGGGTTGCCGGCGGTGCACCACCCGACGCTGCTGTCGTTGCCATAGATCCGGGTCACGCCAAGCGCGGCCAGCCGCAAGCGCGCGAGGCCCGCGAGGTCGGCCAGCCACTTGCCTTGCGCGCAAGGCTTGAACATCAGGCCCGTCGCCGCGCCGGTCGATTCAAAAGCCTGTTTCACCTCGGCTCCGACCTCGAATGCGCCTGGTCCGATGCATGGTCCCAGCCAGGCCAGGACCTCGTTCTCCGCCCCGGCTCCCAAGCCACGCGCCGCGTCCCGAAATGCGTCGACCGTGTTTTCCAGGACGCCGCCGGCCGCGGTACCCGCAAGCCCGCGCCAGCCGGCGTGCGCCGCCGCTACCACCGCGCCTTCGGTGTCGGTGAAGAGCACCGGAAGACAGTCCGCAACCATGATCGTGCACGCAATCCCCGGATCGACTGCAACGCACCCGTCGGCCTGCGTTCCATCCAGCGTGTCGGCAGCGATCCGCACCACGGTGCTGCCATGCATCTGCTGCAAAAACAGCGGCCGCGCCCGCAACACCTGCGCGAACACACGTCGGTTCTGCGCGACCAGCGCCATGTCATCGCCGACGTGGTCGCCAAGGTTCAGCGAGTCGTACGGCGACAGCGAGACGCCGCCCCGGCGGGTAGTGCAGACGGCGTGCACGTGGGCCGGCGCGGGCCAATCCGGCGTCAGCCAGTCGCGATCCACTGCGCTTCAGCCTTCGTTGTCAGGGCAGCTCGCCGGCTGCGCCCGCTGGAACGCAGGCAGCGCCATGCAGGCCTCGTACGCCGCCATGGTGCGGGCCAGCCGATCGAAGTTCACGTTGAAGCGTTGGCCATTGGCGATCTGCGGCACCAGGCAGCAATCGGCGAGGGTCGGCGTGTCGCCATAGCTGAAACGCGAAGCGGGCAACTGCGCAAGCTCGCGCTCGTAGGCCTCCAGGCCCTCACGGACCCAGTGCCGGTACCAGGTGTTCTTGGCTTCTTCTTCCACTTCCAGCGCGTGGACCAGGTACTTCAGGATGCGCAGATTGTTCAGCGGATGAATGTCGCAGGCGACCAGTTGCGCGAGCGCCCGCACCCGGGCACGCCCCAGCGGATCTGCCGGCAGCAACGGCGGTTCGCGATGGGTTTCGTCGAGATATTCGATGATCGCCATCGACTGGCCGAGCCGCTCGCCGGTGTCGAGTTCGAGCATCGGCACCAGCCCCGTCGGCGACATCGCGGCATAACCCGGTTGTTTGTGCTCGCCCTTGGCCAGATGAACCGGAACATAGTCGTAGCCCAGCCCCTTGAGCTCGAGCGCGATGCGCACGCGGTAAGACGCGGACGAGCGGAAGAAGTTATAGAGCTTCATGGCGGCGAGCATAAACTGGCGGCGGCACCGGCGGGGTCCGCCGCCCCTACACTGCCCTGCATCCGAGGAGACCCCATGCTGCATCCCCAGGCCCGCGCGCTGCTGCGACTGATCGAGGAAAAAGGCTTGCCGCCGACGCATACGCTGACGCCGGCGGAAGCACGGCATTGGTACCGCGAGCGGCGGCTGGTCACCCAACCCACGGCTCCGGAAGTGGCGCAGTCGCGCGAGCTCGTCGCACCGGGGCCGGGGGGCGGGATCGCGCTGCGGCTGGTGCGGCCCATCGGCAGCCAACCCGACCGGATGCTGCCCGTGCTGGTGTACTTCCACGGCGGGGGCTGGGTGATCGGCGACCTCGAGACACACGACACGCTGTGCCGCGAGCTGGCCAATGGTTCGGGTTGCGCGGTGGTTTCAGTGGACTACCGGATGGGGCCGGAGCATCGCTTTCCGGCCGCCGTCGACGACTGCATCGCCGCCACCCGGTGGGTCCGGGCCAACGCGGAGTCGCTGCGGCTGGACGGCCGCCGGATCGCCGTCGGCGGCGACAGCGCGGGGGGCAACCTGGCCGCCGTCGTGTCGATCGCGGCGCGCGAGGCCGGCGACCTGTCGATCGCATTCCAGCTGCTGATCTATCCCGCGACCGACATGCGCCGCATTGCACCCTCTCACGCCAGCAACGGCGAAGGTTACCTGCTGACGAGCGCCACGATCAGCTATTTCCACGATCACTACATCGAGGACGTCAAGCACGACCTCGACTGGCGCGCCTCCCCGCTGCTGCACCCGGATCTGTCCCGGCTGCCGCCGGCCTTCGTCATCACTGCCGGTTACGATCCATTGCGTGACGAAGGACTGCAATATGCGCAGGCGCTGAGCGACGCCGGCACCCGCTCGGCGCTGGTGTGCTTCGAACGACAGATCCACGGCTTCATCACGATGGGGAAAATGCTTGACGAGGCCAATACCGCGGTCGCGCTTTGTGCCTCGCAACTTCGTGCCGCGCTGTCCGCGCCGTGACAACCGATTCAACAGGAGACCGATCCATGGTGCTTGAAATTGCCGACATCCGCATCCAGCCCGGCCGGCAGGCCGCTTTCGACGAAGCCATCCAGCGCGCGATCACCACTGTCGCCTCGCAGGCCAAGGGCTTCCAGGGCTTCAAGCTCAGCAAGTGCATCGAGACGCCGGAACGCTACGTGCTGCAGATCCTGTGGGAAACGCTGGAGGACCACACGGTCGCGTTCCGCCAGGGGCCGCTGTTCCCGCAATGGCGTGCCATCGTCGGTCCCTTTTTCGCGGGCCCGCCGCTGGTCGAGCACTTCGACCTGCTGGCCGAGTCGGCGGCCCAGTAAGCCGGCCCGGCCGTGGCTCGCGGCCGCCGCAGGCCGTGTCGCGTCGCCCGTCTGCTCAGCTTTCCGATGCCCAGCACCATCACTGAACCCGCCCGCCAGACGCCTGTCTTCGGCGAATACGATGTGGTTGTGCTCGGCGGCGGACCGGCCGGGATCGCCGCCGCGGTCGCCGCCGCGCGTGCCGGCCGTTCCACCCTGCTGGTCGAGCGCTACGGCTTTCTCGGCGGCATGGGAACCGCCGCCGGCGTCACCAACTTTTGCGGCCTGCATGCAAACGTGCACGGGGAGATCCGGCAGGTGGTGCACGGCGTCGCGGACGACCTGCTGTCCCGCATCGACCACCTCGGCGGCCTCAACCTGCCGCACCAGCTGTTCGGCAAGACGGTGGCGCAGGCGTATGACACCGCTGCCTACAAGATCGCGGCCGACGACCTGATGCTGGCCGCCGGCGTCAGCCTGTTGTTCCATGCGATCGGTGTCGGCGTCACCATGGCTTCGCCAGGCCATTTGCAGGCGCTGCTGGTCGAAACCAAATCCGGCCGCGGCGCGATCCGGGGCCGCGCTTTCATCGATTGCTCGGGCGACGCCGACCTGTCGGCCTGGGCCGGCGCGGATTTCGAGAAGGGCGACGGCCGCGGCAACATGCTTTATCCGTCGACCATGTTCCGGATCAACGGTGTCGATCCGGAACGCGCGGGAAATGCGTGGGACATCATTCCGCGCCTGATGCAGCAGGCCCAGGACGAAGGCCGCTACAAATTTCCGCGCAAACAGGCGATCGTGCGCCCGCAGAAGAGCGGCATCGAATGGCGGGTCAACCTCACGCAGCTGGCCAATCCACAAGGAAACGCGATGGACGGCACAGACGCGGTGGAGCTCAGCGAAGCCGAAGTGCTGGGCCGACGCCAGATCGCCGACGTCGCCGGCTTCCTGAAAGAAATCCCCGGTTTCGAGAAGTCGTACGTCGTCGACATCGCCCCGCAGGTCGGCATCCGCGAGACGCGGCGGGTGCGGGGCTGCTACATGCTGACCGAGTCCGACGTGCTGGAATGCGCGAGCTTCGACGACACCATCGGTGTCAACGGCTGGCCGCTGGAACTCCATACCAGAGGCGACGTCGAATTCCGGTGGCCGAGGATTCCCGAGAGCCGGGGCTTCAACCACCTGCCGTACCGCATGACCGTGGTGTCCGGTTTTGGCAATCTGTGGGTGGCTGGGCGCTGCGCGTCGATGACGCACGAAGCACAGTCTGCCGCACGTGTCACTGGCGCCTGTTTCGTGATGGGGCAGGCGGTGGGCGCCGCCGCCGACCTGGCCCTGAACTCGGGCCGCAGCGCGCAAGACATCGACGTCCCGACGCTGCAATCACGGCTCGAAAGCGAAGGCGCTTATCTTGGCCGCAGCTGGTAGTCCGAAAGGAAGATCTTCCATGAACGCACCCCACCCCACCGCCGCCCTGCGCCAGCAGCTGTATCGCGACATGGCGCCGTTGCACCTGACCCCGCTCTGGGAGGTGCTGCACGCGCTGGTCCCGCAGCAGCCGGAAACTCCGTGCGTGCCGGCCATCTGGCGCTACGATGAAGTCAGGCCGTTCCTGATGCGCGCCGGCGAGGCCATCACCGCCGAAGAGGCCGTGCGCCGCGTCCTGATCCTGGAGAACCCGGCGCTGCGTGGCCAATCGTCGGTGACGCAATCCCTCTACGCCGGACTGCAGCTGATTCTGCCGGGGGAAGTGGCGCCCAGCCACCGCCACACGCAAAGCGCGCTGCGCTTCATCGTGGAGGGCGCCGGCGCGTACACGGCCGTGGACGGCGAGCGCGCGACCATGCGGCCGGGCGACTTCATCATCACGCCCAGCTGGACCTGGCACGACCACGGCCATTCCGGCCGGGGTCCTTCCGATGCGGGCGGCAGCGACGGGTCGGGGCCGGTGGTCTGGCTGGACGGCCTCGATATCCCGATGCTGCGCTTTTTCGACGCCGGCTTCGCCCAGAACGACGAGAGCAAGTCGCAGGCCGTGTCGCGCGGCGAAGGCACCAGCTTCGCCCGCTACGGCCACAACATGGCGCCGGTGCGGCATCAGTCGCCGTTCGGCCAGACCTCGCCGATCTTCACCTACCCCTACGAGCGCAGCCGCGAAGCACTGGACCATCTGGAGCGCAGCGCGCCGATGGACGATTGGGACGGCGTCAAGCTGCGCTATCTCAACCCGCTCACGGGCGGCTCGCCGATGCCGACCATGGCCACCTTCATGCAGAAGCTGCCGGCCGGTTTCGTCGGCCGCCCATGGCGCCAGACCGACGGCGCCGTGTACAGCGTGGTCGAGGGCCATGGCGAGGTCGTGGTCGAGCGCGGCGGCATCGAATGGCGCCAGAGCTTTTCCCCCCGCGACCATGTCGTCATCCCCTCGTGGCACACTGCGCGCTTCGCATCCCGGAGCGGCTGCGTGCTGTTCAGTTTTTCCGACCGCCCGGTCCAGCAGGCCATGGGCATTCACCAGGAAGAGAGGATGTCATGAGCTACGTTTTCCCACCGCCGGCGGTCCCGTCCGTGCCGGTTGTCGGCCGCGCGGAGCGCTTCCCGATCCACCGCATCTATTGCGTCGGCCGCAACTATGTCGAGCACGCGCAGGAAATGGGCTTCACCGGCCGCGAGCCGCCTTTTTTCTTCATCAAGCCCGCGGACACCGCCGTGGTGGTCAATGCGGGCGAAACCGGCACGATTGCATACCCCTCCCTCACCAGCAACCTGCACCACGAGATCGAACTGGTGGTGGCCATCGGCACCGGTGGCCGCAACATCAAGGCCGCTGACGCGAAAAAGTACATCTTCGGCTACGGCGTCGGCCTCGACATGACGCGCCGCGACCTGCAGTTCGCGATGCGCGACAAGGGTCGTCCGTGGGAGATCGGCAAGGCGTTCGACGAGTCGGCGCCGATCGCGCCGCTGCACACGGCTGCCGCCTTCGGCCATCCGGTCGACCAGGCGATCTGGGTGCAGGTCGACGGCGCCGACCGGCAGCGCAGCGTCCTGTCGCAGCTTATCTGGTCGGTCCCCGAGGTGATCGCCAACCTGTCGACCTACTTCACGCTCAAGCCGGGCGACCTGATCTACACCGGCACGCCCGAAGGAGTCGGCAAGGTCGAGCGGGGCCAGACGATGCACG
>JAYUHN010000023.1:0-7297 GCA_043766965.1 Ramlibacter sp.
GTCGTGAACGCCTTGGTCGACGCAACACCGATCTCCACGCCCGCGCGGGTGATGTAGGCGAGTTTGCATTCGCGCACCATGGCCGACGTGGAGACATTGCAGATGGTCAGCGTGTTGGTCATGCCCATTGACTGGGCGTGACGCAATGCGGCCAGCGTGTCGGCGGTTTCGCCCGACTGGGTGATGGTCACCACCAGGGTCTTCGGATTGGGCACCGATTCACGGTAGCGGTATTCGCTGGCGATCTCCACTTGCGTCGGCAGTCTGGCGATGCTCTCCAGCCAATACTTGGCGGTGCAGCCGCTGTAATAGCTGGTGCCGCAGGCCAGGATCAGCACCGAGTCGATCTCCTGGAACACGCGGTGGGCGCTGTTTCCCGCCGGCCCGTCAAATAGCTCCGGCACCACTGCCTGCACCCCCTCGAGCGTGTCGGCGATGGCGCGCGGCTGCTCGAAGATTTCCTTCTGCATGTAGTGCCGATAGGGGCCGAGTTCCGCCGCGCCGCTGTGCGCCTGCACCGTCTTCACCGGCCGGGTCACGTTCTGATGGCCCTTGTCCACGATCCAGTAGCGGCCCAGCTGCAGATCCACCAGGTCGCCTTCTTCCAGGTAGACGATCTGGTCGGTCACACCCGCCAGGGCCATGGCGTCGCTGGCCAGAAAGTTTTCGCCGCCTTCCTTGCCCACGCCGAGAATCAGGGGCGAACCGGCACGGGCGCCGATGACGCGGTGGGGTTCGTCCTTGCAGAAGACCGCGATGGCGTACGCGCCATGAAGCTGCTTGACAGCGCTCTTCACAGCCTCGAACACGTCCCCGTCGTACTGGCTGTCGACCAGGTGCGCGATGACCTCGGTGTCGGTCTGGCTGGCGAAGACATAGCCTTTCGCCTGCAGGGCCGACCGCAGTTCCGCATAGTTTTCGATGATGCCGTTGTGGACCAGCGCAATGCGGCCGACGCGGGCCTCGACCGCTCCCGGACCGTGGCTGAAATGCGGGTGCGCGTTGTGGACAGCCGGCGCCCCATGGGTCGCCCACCGGGTATGCGCAATGCCCGTCATTCCTTCGATCTTCTCGGCGCCGACCTGGGCCATCAACTCCGCGACCCGGGCGGTGCTCCTTGCCCGTCTCAAGCCGCCTGCGTGCACCGCGACTCCGCACGAGTCATAGCCGCGGTACTCCAGCCGCTGCAACCCCTGCACAAGGATCGGAACGATATTGCGACTGGACACGGCTGCGACGATTCCACACATGGCTGGCTCCCGAAGAAGCTACGACTGTAGGGACAAGAATCGGAAATATGTAATGTAAATCATTCTGGTAATGCAACAATATTTCACTTAACATTATCAACGCTTGTTTCTTCCAAAAAATACTATTCCATGCAAGAAATCGCCCTCGATGCAACGGATGTAGCGCTGCTGAATCAGCTTCAGAGCGACAGTTCACTCAGCAACCAGGCATTGGCGGCGCACGTCTACGTCTCGCCGGCGACATGCCTGCGCCGTGTCAAACGACTGACAGAATCTGGCGTCATCGAGCGACAGATCGCCTTGTTGAACACCGACCTGGTGGCGCGCCGCCTGGGCCATGGCTTGACAGCCATCGCCGAGATCACGCTGGACCGGCAAGGGGACGAGGCGCTGGCAGCCTTCGAAACGCGGGTGGCATCTGACGCAGCGGTGCAGCAGTGTTATCGGGTCTCGCCGGGGCCGGACTTCATCCTGGTGGTTCATGCGTCCGACATGCCGGACTATCTCGCCCTGTCGCAGCGGCTGTTCACCAGCGACGCCAACGTGCGCAACGTCAAGACGTTTTTCTCGGTCCGGCGTGCCAAGTTCGAGCCTCGCGTGAGGCTGACGCCGCCGGCCCGTCCTTGACCCGGCCGGCGCACCCGCTCAGGGCTTGGACGGCGGCTTCGCCTTCTTCGGCCGCTGCCAGTTGGCAATGCTCACCTGCTTGCCCCGCGCGATCGACAATGCCAGTGGCGGCGTGTCCTTGGTGATGACCGATCCAGCGCCCACCGTGCCGCCCCGGCCGACCGTGACCGGCGCCACCAGCACGCAGTTGCTCCCGATGTGCACATCGTCTTCGATCACCGTGCGGTGCTTGTTGGCGCCGTCATAGTTGGCGGTGATCGATCCAGCGCCGTAATTCACCCGTTCACCGACCGTCGAGTCGCCAAGATAGGCCAGGTGGTTGGCCTTCGCGCCTCGGGCAAGCGACGAATTCTTCACTTCCACGAAGTTGCCGATGTGAACCTCGGCGCCGAGGTCGGTCCCGGGCCGCAAGCGGGCGAAGGGCCCGACCCGGGACTGGCTTCCCACCTTGACGCCGGCCGCTTCGCCGTCGATGTGGGTGAACGCGTGGATCACCGCACCCGCGTCGATCACTGCATTCGCAATCACACAGTGGGGTCCGATGGTCACGCCTTCTCCAAGGGTGACCTCGCCCTGGAAGACGCAGCCCACGTCGATCTCGACGTCCTGGGCGCAGTGCAGCCGGCCGCGCAGGTCGAAGCGGGACGGATCCGCAATCCGCACGCCCTGCTCCATCAGCACCCGGGCCTGCCGCAGCTGGAAGGCGCGCTCCAGTTCTGCCAGCTGGACCGGGCTGTTGACGCCATCGACCTGGATCTTGTCCGCGGTGCGGACGGCGGCAACCTCGCAGCCGTCTGCCACCGCCAGCTTCACGATGTCCGTGAGGTAGTACTCGCCCTGCGCGTTGTCGTTGGTCAGCCGTGCCAACCAGCGCCGGAGAAGCTCCGTCGGCAACGCCATCACCCCGGTGTACACCTCGTGAATCCGTCGCTGCCGTTCGTCCGCATCCTTGTGTTCGACGATCGCCCGGACATCGGCGCCGTCGCGGACGATGCGGCCGTAGCCAGTCGGGTCCGCCATGTCGACAGTGAGAAGCGCCAGCCGTTGGCTTCCACCGCACTCGACAAGTGCTCGCAGCGTCGCGGCACTGATCAGCGGCACGTCGCCATTCAGGATCAAGGCGACACCGTCATCGGCCAATAGCGAAATGCCTTGCTGGACCGCGTGACCCGTTCCCAACTGCGGCTCCTGCAGCGCAAAGAGGGGCGCCGGAGCCTGCGAAGCGTGGGCCGATTCTTTCAGCGCGCTCTCCACTTCCCGCGCACCATGGCCGACGATCACCACGACCGCTCGTGCCTTCAAACCGGACACCGTGTCGATGACATGCTGGATCAGCGCCCGACCGGCCAGTCGATGCAACACTTTGGGCAGGCGGCTTTTCATGCGCGTGCCCTTGCCCGCGGCCATGACGATCACGTCCAACGGTCTCAAAGAAATTTTCTCGCTGGTCATCTGCCTCCCCGCGTCCTGCCCGGATTATCAGGCTGCTGCGCGTCGCCCTGATGCTAACGGGAGCAAGTGAGGAGGGAGATCCGGCAAGGCTGCGCCGGGCGGCGGGCTACTTTTCGCCTTTCGAGTGCGCCTTGGCCTCGGCTTCGGCCTTTTTCAGGTACTCCTGGGTTGTCGGCCGCGACGCGCCGCCAAGGTCGGTTCGGGACTACATGTCTCAAGCCTGGAGTGCCGCCCACATTTCCTGGTCGCGCTCGGCGGTCCAGATCCGCGGATTCTTGATGCCCTTGGCTTCATCGTAGGCGCGGCTGACGTCGAACGGCAGGCAATGCTCGTAGATGAACACGTGACCGAAGACCGGATCCATCGACCGGCGCGTGTGCGCCATCGCCGCCTTCAGGTCCATGTTCGCAGCCGCTGCTTCTTTCGCCGAGGCAAACAGCGTCTCGATGAAGCGCTTGGTGTAATCCAGCGCCTTGATGACCTGGTCTCCGCCTTTCATGGCTTCGCCCCGTCCCGGGACGATGGCCTCGGCACGCAAGGCCCGCAGGGCTTCCAGCGTCGCCGGCCATTCCTCGAGCTGGGCGTCGCCGGTGTAGACACCGGCTTCGTATTCGACCAGGTCGCCGGAGAAAAGGACCTTTTCATCCTCGACCCAGGCGATCGTGTCGCCACGGGTATGGCCGGGGCCCGGGTGCCAGATCTGCACCTGCACGCCGCCGAGATCGACCGTCAGCTTGCCGGGGACCTCGCCCTTGGCGGGATTGCCGCCACCGATCACGAGGGTGGGCCAGGTCAGGCCGGGCACCGACTGGGCGTCCCGGAACAAGCGCGGAAAGCGTTCCATCTCCGACTGCATGTCTTGCTTGCCGCGTTCGACGATCAATTCCAGCGTGCCCTGGCTGGCAATGACCTCGGTCGCCCCTTCCGCCACGAAAGCGCTGGCGCCGAGCACCCGCACCGCGTGGTAGTGGGTCAGCAGCACATACTTGATCGGCTTGTTGCTGACCCCGCGGATCCTATCGATCAGATCGCGTGCCGCCGTCGGGGTCGCAGTGGCGTCGCTGACCAGGATGAAGTTGTCGCCAATGACCACCCCGGAGTTCGGATCGCCCTCGGCGGTGTAGGCCCAACAGTGCGCGCTGAGTTGCTCGAAGGTAATTTTCCTGTCGGCCAGGTCGGCCTGGCTGGCGAATGCCTTGGACATGGGGGAGTCTCCTGATGAGAAGTGATGCGCTCCCGCGGCGGGCGCTCGCATGATTTTACCCAGCGGGCATCGAAAACGGACCGGTCCATGACGGGCCGCAAGCCGCAAGGCCGGCCAGCGCGCGGCCTGCCGCCACGTCGAGCGGAACCAACCCGTCCACCACAACGACGCCCGACTCAGCGGCCGGATCTTCCAGGGCCTCAAACTGGCTTGCTACCAGGCTCGGCGGATAGAAGTGGCCGGGTCGGCGGCTGACCCGCTCCATGGCACTCTGCTGGTCGAGCGCGATATGAACGAACCGCAGGCCAGGCACTGCGGCACGGAGCCGGTCGCGATAGTCCCGCTTCAGCGCCGAGCAGGCCAGCACGGCCCCGGCGGGTCGGCCTGCAAGTTCGCGCGCGAGCTGCGCCAGCCATCCGGCCCGGTCGGCGTCGGTCAACGCAACGCCTTGCCGCATCTTTTCGACATTGGCCGGCGGATGGTAACTGTCTCCTTCGATCAAGGGCAGGCCAAGAGCCTGCGCCATCCGCTGCCCCAGCGCGGACTTGCCGCAGCCCGCTACGCCCATCACGACGAGATGCAAACCAGTCACGTCGCGAGCCCCCGATCGAGCACTGCGATCACCTCCTCGGCGAAAGCGGCGTAGCTGAGCGGACCGGCCGGGCGCAGCCAGGTGAAGGTCCAGTTGATCATGCCGAACAGCATCATCGTCACGGCAGTGCGGTTGGCGCCGGTCAACCTGCCCGGATAGGCGCGCATCAGGAACCGGGTCACCGCGGATACCACGTCGCGCTGGCGGTTCAGGATCAGGTCACGCTGCTGCTCGCCGAGAAACTTGGTGTCGTGCAGCAGCGCCGCGTGCCGGGTCGCGGACGTCTCGTATTCCTGCAGGAAGCTGCGAATGAGTTGGTGCAGGGCGGAGCGCTCGTCCAGATCGCGGCGCTGGGCCGTTGCCTCCGCCTCGCCGATGATGGCCAGCAGCCGCTGGGTGTACCGGTCCAGCAAGTCGAACAGGATCGCTTCCTTGCTGTCGTAGTAGTGGTAGAGGCGCGCCTTGGAAGTGCCTCCGGCCGCGGCGATGTCGTTCATGCTGGCGGCGGCATAGCTCTGGTCGGCGAAGCACTGGGCGGCGATGTCGAGGATCTCATCCCGCCTGATCTCGTGCTCGGAGGATTTGGGGCGGGCCATCCGGGAATTATCGCGGGGCGCCGCTATTCGAGCCCCTCAGCTCATGGCGCCGTGCGTGCAGTCGGCACTCGAGTGCTCACCGAAAATGCGGCCAGCCAAAAACCGACAGCGCGCAGCAGTCGCCAACCGATCGTGGCCTGCGGCAACGGGTCCCAGCTGAAACAGGCGGGCTGCCCGGGGGCCAGCCCCTCGATCACCAGCCGCTCCCCGCATGCGAGTGGAAGGCGCTCGCCCGCGCCGAGGAACCGGTCGCCCTGGTCGTTCAACGGCCCCGGGTGCGGTCCGTCCCCGGTCACCCAGACGCTCCCATGTGCAATGCGCAGCAACCCGGGCTGGCGCGGCTGCAGCGTGATCGCCTTTCCCACCGCCAGCTTCCAAGTAGCCGCCAGTGCAGCCGGGGATTGATGCGATTGTTCGAAAGTTTGGAACGACATAAGCTTCTCCTGCGGGGTCAATCAGTCGTTCCATGATCGTCGGCCGCTGCTTGGCAGTCCAATGAAATACGGCTAGGCTATTGATTCTCAAACCGCATCAATCGAGGCTCCGCCAGTCAGCCCCATGCAGCATTCCCAGACCCACCTGCGCAGTCGGCCGATTTCGGCCGGAAACCTGCGCGCCTTCGAAGCCGTGGCCCGTCATCTCAATTTCCGCGCCGCCTCGGAGGAGATGGCGCTGACCCAGTCCGCCGTCAGCCGGCAGATCCAGTCGCTGGAAGGAGAAGTGGGCGTGAGCCTGTTTCTGCGCCACACGCGGGCGGTCGAACTGACCAGTGCCGGCGCGCAGTTGTTGCTCGCCGTCACCCAGGCGCTGCCGCGAGTCGACGCGGCCGTGCGCCAGATCCGGCAAAGCGCAGGCCGCAAGAGCGTCTCACTCACCACATTCGCGTCGTTCGCTTCCATGTGGCTGATTCCCCGGCTGGAGCAATTCCAGCGCGACCACCCCGAGATCGACATCCGCATCGACGCCTCCGACACGTCGGTCGATCTCGACATCGCCGACGTTGACCTCGCGCTTCGCTACGGACCTGTCGCGAACATGCCTGCCACTGCGGTCCGGCTGTTCGGCGAGCAACTGACGCCGGTGGCGAGTCCATGGCTGCTGAAAAGCAGTCCGCCGCTCAAGCAACCCGCCGACCTGGCGCAGTTCGCATTGATCGAGGCCGGGGACGCGCACCGCACGCACCTCGAGTGGCTGACCTGGCGGCGCTGGTTCGACGAGCAGCAACTGACCGGGCTGGCGCCCAAGCGCTGGGTTTATTTCAACTACGCCTACCAGATGGTGCAGGCCGCCCTGGCCGGCCAGGGGGTGGTGCTGGCACGGATGCCGATGGTCGCGGAGAGCCTGGCCAACGGCGACCTGGTCGAGCCGTTGCCGAACCTGCGAATGGAGTCACCGCATGCCTACTGGCTGATCGTCGGGCCGCGCAGCGCCCAACGGGCGGAGATCAAGGCCTTCTGCGACTGGCTGACCGGCCAGGCCAAGGCGACACGGCAGACCATCGGCGAAGTGGCGGACCCCGACACCGTGGACTACCTCGACTGACGGTTCGCCGGCATCGGCCAAACCTCGCCGTTGT
>JAYUHN010000024.1:0-2734 GCA_043766965.1 Ramlibacter sp.
ATCTCCTTCCTGAGCACGCTGGACGCTGAACCCGAGGTATGATCGAGGGCTTTTCGATCCTCTGCGCCGCAAGAACAGGCCCGGCATGACCCCTTGTTCACCACTTCCAAAACCCACGGCCGCACGATCGCTTCGGAGAACCCCATGAGCAAGCCCCACCCCGGCGCAGCCCCCGGTTTCGACCTGATCCAGACGCTGGAACAGGAAGAGATCGCCCGCCTGAACAAGACCATTCCCGCCTACGCACCGGGCGACACGGTCATCGTCAGCGTCAACGTGGTCGAAGGCACGCGCAAGCGGGCCCAGGCCTTCGAAGGCGTCGTCATCGCCAAGCGCAACCGGGGTCTCAACAGCGGCTTCACGGTCCGCAAGATCTCCAGCGGCGAGGGCGTCGAGCGCACGTTCCAGACCTACAGCCCGCTGATTGCCGGCATCGAAGTCAAGCGCCGGGGCGATGTGCGCCGCGCCAAGCTGTATTACCTGCGCGAGCGCAGCGGCAAGTCCGCCCGCATCCGCGAAAAGCTGCCGTCCCGCGTCAAGGCAGCGGCCGCAGGGTAACCGTCCGCTGTCGAAGCTGCCGAATTTCGATCCGCGCACCGTGCCGGTGTCGGGGATCGACACGCATCTGCCGGGGCTGGCGAAAGAGGCACTGACGCCGCAGGCGCTGCGGGCCCGCTTCGCCGATCCGCGGGAGTGGTCGCCAGAGCCCTGGAGCGAACGCCGGACGTCGCCACGGCCGCTGGCACGTGCATCGGTGCTGGTGCCGATCGTCACCCGCGAGCGGCCGACCGTCATCCTCACCGAAAGGACGACGCACCTGTCCACCCATTCCGGGCAGGTGGCTTTTCCAGGCGGCAGGCGCGACGACAGCGACGCCGACGCTGCCCATACGGCGCTGCGGGAAGCCCATGAAGAAATCGGCCTGGAGCGCCGCTTCGTGGACGTCATCGGGCAGATGCCGACCTATACCACCGGATCCCAGTTCATCATCACGCCGGTGGTTGCGCTGGTGCGGCCGGACCACAGGCTCACCCTCAATGCCTACGAAGTGGCCGACGCCTTCGAAGTGCCGCTCGACTTCCTCATGAACCCGGCGCACCACCGGCGCCATATGTTCGAGTGGGAAGGCTGGCGGCGTGAATGGTTTTCGATGCCGTACATGGACCGGGGCACCGAACGCTTCGTCTGGGGCGCGACGGCGGCGATGCTGCGGAACCTCTACCGCTTCCTGTCGGCGTAGGCCCGGGCCTGGCGGCATCGCACAAAGCGACGCCGCTATCATGGATGCATGAGTTTTTTCGCGATCCTGTTTGCGCTGCTGATCGAGCAGGTGCGTCCGCTGGCGCGCGCCAACCCGATCCATTCCGGGTTGCGCAGCTGGGCGCGCTGGGTGGCAGGCAATCTCGATGCGGGCAAGCCGCACCATGGATGGGTCGCCTGGGGCCTGGCGGTGGCGGGACCGGCGCTTGCCTCACTGGCGATCCATGTGCTGCTGCTGGTGTATGCCGGCTGGTTCTTCGCCATGGTCTGGAGTGTCGCCGTGCTCTACGTCACGCTCGGCTTCCGGCAGTTCAGCCATTACTTCACCAGCATCCGCGACGCCCTGGACGCGGCCGACGAGGCCAAGGCTCGCGAGCTGCTCGCGCATTGGCAGCAGGTGGACGCCAGCGAGCTGCCGCGCAGCGAAATCGTGCGCCATGTCATCGAATACTCTGTGCTGGCGGCGCACCGCCATGTCTTCGGCGTACTGGCCTGCTTTTCGGTGCTCGCCGCTTTCGGGCTCGGACCCGCGGGGGCGGTGCTGTACCGCATGAGCGAGTTCGTCGATCGCTTTTGGCAGCATACCGGCAAGGCTTCGGAGCAGCCGGTCAGTCCGGCGCTGCTGTCGGCGGCTTCGCGTGCGTGGGGCGCCATCGACTGGCTGCCAGCGCGCATCACGGCGCTCGGTTTCGCGGTGGTGGGCAGCTTCGAGGAAGCGATCGATTGCTGGCGCAACCATGCCCAGCGGTTCCCGAACGACAACGACGGCGTGATCCTTGCGGCCACGTCGGGTGCGGTGAACGTGCGTCTCGGCGGCGCGGCGCTGAAGGCGGCCGGGTTTGCACCGAGCCAGACCAGTGGCTTTGGAAGCTCCGGCCTGCAGACGGAACCGGCGCTGACCGGCAGCGAGAGCACTCCCGGCCGCGAGGCCGAGATCGGCCACCTGCGCAGCATCGTCGGCCTGGTCTGGCGCTCGGTGGTGCTGTGGATGGTGCTGCTGGCGCTGCTCACGCTGGCGCGGCTGCTCGGCTGACCGGCGAACGGCGAACGGCGAATGGCGAACGGTTCTCCTGCATCTGTCATCCCGGACTCGATCCGGGATCCACGGTTGCGCCCGACAAGTGCCCGCTCCTGGATCCCGGGTCACGCCCGGGATGACATCAATACCGTTCGGGTTGCGACAACTCGGCGAAGAGGTCGCGATAGATCTGGTGGCGGCGCTTGCTGACGGGGTGCGGATCGGCAGGCGCATCGATGGCGGCGATCACCGCGCAGCCAGGCTCGTGCAAGTGGGTGCAGTTATAGAACTTGCAGTGGCCGATGTGGGGCTTGAGGTCGGGCATGCATGCTGCCAGTTGCGTCGGTTCGATGTGGTTCAGGCCGAATTCCTGGAACCCGGGAGAGTCGATCAGGCCGGTCGTGCGTTCGGGGTCGACCCAGTACAGCGTGGTGCTGGTGGTCGTGTGCTTGCCCG
>JAYUHN010000025.1:0-7268 GCA_043766965.1 Ramlibacter sp.
TCGACCTGGAACGGCTCTGGTCGCACAACGTCACGATCACCACCGGGCTGGTCGACACGTTCTCGATTCCGATGCTGCTGAAGACGGTGCAATCCAAACGTATCGACGCCACCCGGTTGATCACGCACCGCTTCAAGCTGACGGAGATCCTGCAGGCTTATGACACCTTCGGCAGAGCCGCCGACACCAAGGCGCTGAAGGTGATCATCGAAGCCTGAGCCCGTTATTCGCCAGGGGAAAGACGCGATGAGCATCCGCCACCTGGATCGCCTGCTGGAACCCGAATCGGTTGTCGTGATCGGGGCTTCGGACCGCGTTGGCAGCGTGGGCGCCACCGTGTGGAGCAATCTTCGCAGCGGTCACTTCGCCGGGCCGATCTACCCCGTCAATCCCAGGCTGGCCACGCTGGACGGCGTCGCGGTGTATGCGCGCCCCGCCGACCTGCCCCAGGTCCCCGACCTTGCCGTGTTGTGCACCCCGGCCGCGACGATCCCCGGCCTGATCGAAGAGCTGGGCCGTCTCGGCACGCGCGCCGCCATCGTGATGACAGCCGGATTGAGCGCCCCGCAGAAGCAGGCCACGCTCGATGCGGCGAGGCCACGGTTGCTGCGGGTGCTGGGGCCCAATTGCCTGGGGCTGCTGAGCCCGCACCTGGGGCTGAACGCGAGCTTCGCGCACACCGGCGCCTTGCCGGGAGAAGTGGCGTTCGTCTCGCAATCGGGCGCGCTCGTCACGGCGGTGCTGGACTGGGCCAAGTCCAGGAGGATCGGCTTTTCGCACATGGTGTCGCTCGGCGAGCGCGCCGATGTGGACTTCGGCGACCTGCTGGACTACCTGGCGAGCGACGCGCGAACCCGGTCGATCCTTCTTTACATCGAATCGATCGAGGCCCCGCGCAAGTTCATGTCGGCCGCGCGCGCAGCGGCCCGCAACAAGCCGGTGATCGTGGTGAAGGCCGGCCGCGCCGGCAACGGGCTGAAGGCCGCCGCCTCGCACACCGGCGCGCTGGCCGGCTCCGACATCGTGTTCGATGCCGCGATCCGGCGGGCCGGCATGCTGCGTGTCGAGACCTTGCAGGACCTGTTCATGGCCACCGAGACACTGGCCCGTTTCGGCGGCAACCGCGACGAGGCCCTCACGCTGATGACCAACGGCGGCGGCGCCGGCGTCATGGCGGCGGATGCCGCCGCGCTGGCCGGCATCCCGCTCCAGGAGCTGAGCGACGAGGTTCGGGACCAGCTCGACGCGGTGCTGCCTGCGACCTGGTCGCGCGGCAACCCCATCGACATCATCGGCGACGCCCCGGTGGCGCGCTATACCCAGACACTGCAGACGCTGCTGGCCGATCGCAACAGCGGCGCAGTGCTATTCATGCATGCGCCCACGGCCATCGTGCGCAGCGAGGACATCGCCCGCGCTTGTGCACCGATCGTCAGGCAGGCGCCCGGCCGTGTGATGGCCTGCTGGCTCGGGAATGACGCCGTGGCCGATGCGCGGCAAATCTTCGAGGAAGCGGGTGTCCCCGACTACGCCACCCCGGAGGAAGCAGTGCGCGCCTTCGGCATGCTCGCAACCTATCGCCGCAACCAGGCCTTGTTGCTGGAAGCCCCGACCGCCAGCGAGAATGGGCGAGCCGATGTTTCAGCCGCGCGCGCAATCGTCGAAGGCGTGCGGGGGCAGGGGCGAGAGATGCTCGACGAACTCGAGGCCAAGGAGGTGCTCAGGGCCTACGGCATCCCGGTTGTCCCCACCGTCGCCGTCGAGCCTGCAGCCGATGCCGCGGCGAAGGCGGCGAGCGCAATCGGCTACCCGGTGGCCATCAAGATCCTGTCGCCTGACATCAGCCACAAGTCCGATGTGGGAGGCGTCCGCTTGGGTCTGCGCAACGAACGCGAACTGCGCCAGGCTGGCGACGAGATGCTGGCGCGCGTGCGCGAGCTGAAACCGCAGGCCAGGATCACGGGGTTCACGGTGCAGGCGATGGTCACGCGCCCGCTGGCGCAGGAACTGATCCTGGGAGCGTCGATCGATCCGCTGTTCGGTCCGGTGCTGTTGTTCGGCCAGGGCGGAACGGCCGTGGAAGTGCTCGCTGATCGAGCGATCGGATTGCCGCCGCTGAACCGCGTGCTGGCCCGCGAGCTCATTTCCCGCACGCGGGTCGCCCGGCTGCTGGCAGGCTATCGCGATCACCCGCCCGCCAGGCTCGACGCCATCTGCGACGTGCTGGTTGCCCTGTCGCAGATGCTCGCCGATCTGCCGGAGCTGGCCGAACTCGACATCAACCCATTGCTGGCCGACCATGAAGGCGTCATTGCGCTGGACGCCCGCCTGCGGGTCAGCCGCAAGGAGGAGGCAGGTGCGGCGCACTTCGCCATCACGCCCTATCCGGTGGAACTGGCGGAAACCGTGCGGTGGAACGATGAAACGATCGTCCTCCGGCCGATCCGCCCGGAAGACGAGCCGCAGCACCGGGCCTTCATCGACCTGTTGCAACCGGAGGACCTGCGGCTTCGCTTCTTCAGCGTCCGCCGCGAACTGCCGAGAAGCGAGTTGGCGCGCCTGGCGCAAATCGACTATGCGCGCGAGATGGCATTCATCGCCGTGCGGACCCTGCCGGATGGAGCGAGCCAGACCCTGGGCGTGGTGCGGGCCGTCATCGACCCCGACAACGTCGATGCGGAGTACGCGGTGCTCGTGCGGTCCGACCTGAAGGCTCATGGGCTGGGTCGCATCCTGATGCGCAAGATGATCGCCTTTCTGTCGGGCCGCGGCACGCAGCGAATGGTGGGGTATGTGCTGAGGGAGAACGAGCCGATGCGCAAGCTCGCCCGCTCGCTCGGATTCGAGCCGGCCACTGCGCCTGCGCCGGCGGAAACGGACGCCGTGTTTCTCGTGCTGAAGCTTCGAGCACCGGACTGATATCTCCACCACGCCGGCCCTCGCGACCGGCCGCTCGATGCCTTGACCATGAACGCGCGCAAGGTGGCAAAGGCGCTTGGGGCCGGGACACCGGGGAACATGAAAGGCCAAGCGGGCACGGTGCGCATGACGATGGAGCGCTCCGCCTCGAGCGCAACTGCTTTCTATGGGCCGGCCTTTGGTTCAGCGGTTGCGGCACGCCGGCCCCACGCGCGACCGACCAGCTTGCGCAGCTCGCTGTACCAAAGCACCACGCTGGCCATCGCGATGCACACCAGCCACTGATCGAACGCCAGCGGCACCGTGCCGAAGGCCAGGTTCAGGAATTCGAGGTTGACGACCGCCACCTGCAACAGCACCGAGAGTGCGATCGCGCCCCAAAGCCACGGGTTGACAAACAGGTGCGTGAACGCACTCGTGGTGTCCGAGCGCGCGTTGAAGGCGTTGAACAAGTGCGCCAGGACAAGCACCGTGAAACCGGCAGTGCGCGCCATGGCGAGGTCGTGTGTGCCCTCGATCAGTCCGCCCGGCAGGTAGATGTCGATCGTCAGCAGCGTCACGAATGCCACCACCAGGCCAATCTGGATGACCCCCGCCCACATGCGGGCGTCGATCACGCGCTCACTCATCTGCCGCGGCTTGCGGGCCATCACGTCGTCGGATGCCGGGTCTACGCCCATTGCCAGCGCCGGCCAGGAGTCGGTGACCAGATTGATCCACAGGATCTGCGTGGCGAGCAACGGCAGCACCACTGCGCCGCCGGTGCCCTCTGCTGTACCTGTCAACCCGATCACACCGGCCCCAACGACACCCAGGAACACAGTCAGCACTTCGCCCATGTTCCCGGACAGCAGGTAGCGCAGGAACTTGCGGATGTTGTCGAAGATTCCGCGACCCTCGCGCACAGCCTCGACGATCGTGGCGAAGTTGTCATCGACGAGGATCATCTTGGCCGCCTCCTTCGTCACCTCGGTGCCGGTCACCCCCATCGCAATTCCGATGTCGGCCGACTTGAGCGCAGGCGCGTCGTTGACACCGTCGCCGGTCATTGCGACGACGTTGCCATCGGCTTGCAACGCGTCGACGATGCGCAGTTTGTGCTTGGGCGCCACCCGGGCGTAGACGGACGTCTTGCGCACTGCGTCGACGAACGCCGCCTCGTCCAGCGCATCGAGCTCAGACCCGGTCAACGCGATGGCGCCGGCTTCCACGATTCCGAGATCCACGGCGATGCGCGCCGCGGTGCGCGGGTGGTCACCGGTGATCATGATCACCCGGATGCCGGCCCGACGCGCCTCGCGAATGGCCACCGCCGCCTCCTCGCGCGGTGGGTCGATGATGCCCACGGTGCCCACGAACACGAGGTCGCGTTCCAGCGATTCTGCGGCACCCTGGTTCTCGCCCGGAGCGAGGGGTCGGTAAGCCACGGCCAGCGTACGCAGCGCCGCATCGGAAAGCGTGTCGACATTTGCCAAGATCCGGGCCCGACGCGCATCGTCGAGATCGACCAGGTTCATCCCCACCCGAACCCGGGTACACCGCCCGAGTAGCACGTCCGGGGCGCCCTTGGTGATCACCACAACCGCGTCCTTGTGTTCGTGGTCGATCTCGATGCTCGACATGATCTTGCGCTCGGACGTGAACGGGATTTCGCCGATGCGCTCGAAACGCCGCTCGCGCCGCTCGGTGACGCCCAACTTGCGCTCAGCCACCAGGAACGCCGCCTCGGTGGGGTCGCCGTGGATCTCCCACTCGCCGTTGGCCCCTTGGCGCAGGTCGGCGTCGCCGGCCAGACTGCCGCCGCTGAGCATCACGATGTTCTCATCACGCAACGCTCCAGCTGGCAGTTCCGCGCCTTCCTGTTCCACCCGTCCAACAGGCGCGTACCCAACCCCGGTCACGTGGGTGCTGCCCGAGGCAGTCATCACCTGCACGATGGTCATTTCCGCGCGGGTCAGGGTGCCGGTCTTGTCCGAGGCGATGACCGAGGCGGAGCCCAGTGTCTCCGCGGATGAAAGCTTCTTGACGATCACGTTGAATTTCGCCATCCGCTGCACCCCCAGGGCGAGCACCACCGAAAGAATCGCCGGCAACCCTTCGGGCACGGCCGCCACCGCCAGGGACACGCCGAGCAGCAAGACGTGAATCACGTCGGCAGCGCTGCGGATTTCGGACATCAGCAGGACGGTCCCCACCACTACGGCACCAATGAGGACGACCGCGATACCGAGCATGCGCCCGATGCGTCCAATTTCCTTTTCCAGTGGTGTTGACTCCTCCGCGGTGGCCTCGAGCATTTCTGCAATCGAGCCCATCTCGGTGTCCATCCCGGTCGCCGTCACCACGGCACGACCGGTGCCCTGCGCGACGGCCGTGCCCTTAAAGACCATGTCGAGCCGATCGCCGAGCGGCGCCCGTTGAGGCAGCGTGGTGGCATCCTTGAGCACGGCTTCGCTCTCGCCGGTCAGCGAGGCCTCCTGCACGCGCAGTGATGTGGCCTGGACCAGACGCGCATCCGCACCGACGGAGTCACCCTCGCCGAGCACGAGCAGGTCACCACGCACCAGCTCGGCGCTGGGCAACCGCTGCACCTGACCGTCACGCAGGACCGCGGAAGTCGCTGCGGTCATTCGGGCCAGTGCGGCCACCGCGTCCTGCGCCTTGGCTTCCTGCACATAACCCAGCACCCCGTTGAGCACGACGATCGTCGCGATGACGAGCGCATCCACAGGCCAGCCGACCGAGCCCTCGATCACCCAGGCCACCAGCGCGATGGCGACCGCGGCCAGCAACAGGTAGACCAGGGGGTCATGGAAGTGCGACAGGAAGCGACGCCACGCGGGAAGCCGCAGGGCGGAGTGGAGTTCGTTGGGGCCGTTTTCCGACAGTCGACGCGACGCGTCCTGCGATGTGAGTCCATTTTCGAGGTCTGCCCCGAGAGCCCTTGCCACTTCCTCAGCGTCCTTGACGGAAGGGTCGTCGAGACTACCTGCCTTCACCATGGCGGGCGCCGGGACCGGGGTGGGCGCGACCGTGGGAGCTGTCTGCACAGTGGTTGCACGCTCTGGAGCGGAGTCCGCCACGGCTTGCGGGACTGGCCCTGCAGCACGCTTGCGGGCGGGCATGTGTTCGTGAACATGCATGGGTGGGGATTCGCCCGCCAACTCATAGCCGCGTTGGCGTGCTGCCGACTTGATATCGGCGATATCCAGTCGGGTTTCGTCGTAGCGCACCGTGGCGTTTCCCGCTGCGAAATTCACGGTGACGCTCTCAACACCCGGTACCTGGCCAATCCGCTTTTCCACTCCCGGCACGCTCAACACCGACAGCATGTCGTGCACTGCAATGACACTCGTTTTCATCGCATCCTTAGCCGTCTGATATTCAAGATCATCGATTCAATCTCCGATCACTTCACAAGTTGGCTGTTTTGAGTCGGCCGATGTTTGAGTAGCGCCACAGGTCGGGACGGGCGCAACAGCGTTGCCAAGGCACTCGCGGACAGCGCGCAGCTGCCAGCATAGATTGGATTTCCAGGGACATGGCAGCAGGATGACCAACACGCCGAAGGGGAGGTCAAGTCAGGTCAAACGGTGTCGTCAAACACCCCCGCCCGAACATGACTTGAACGCCCCGATCACCACATCAAACTTCATCCGCAGCGACTGGCGTGTGACGCGACAGGGGGGGTCAGCTGCTGGCGCGCGTTCCCATTTCAATCCAGACTCGACACGAATGGGTAGAAGACGCCTTCGCAATCGCGTCTCGCCGATGCGTTTGCATGACAAATATCAATTCGACGTCGCAGCGCCCGCTTACCATGAATCGACAGGTGCATCTTGAAATGAATCGCTGCCCCTGCCTTATGAAGTTGCAGCATGTTTTCCACCCGCTTACCGCCGTGTTAGTCAGGGTTTTGGCCTGGTCGGCCCAGGGTGACCGCTCGGCAGCATTCCGTGAAGGTTCCATATGAGCAATCCAATGTTCACGACAGTCCGGACCGAACGCCACACAGTCGTTGCGGCGCTTCCGCTTGCTCCCTTGGTTGTTGCGCTGCAAGGAACTGAGGCAACCTCCGACCTGCTGAAGCGGCTGTTTCGCAGCTTCGATGGAAGCCTTGCGCTCCGGCTGTGGAACGGCACGACCTTTCGCCTCGGGAGGTCAGGGCCGGAAATGCCGACACCGCCATTCACACTCGTCTGCCGTAGCCCGAGCGTCGTGCGGGCACTGGTGCTCGGTCGCGGTCGCCTGCGGCTGGTGGAGGCCTATTTTCGGGGTGAGATCGACGTTGAGGGCGACTTCTTCGCGGCGCTCAGGCTGAAAGATCATCTGAACTCGCTTCGCCTGTC
>JAYUHN010000026.1:0-7256 GCA_043766965.1 Ramlibacter sp.
TGGTCGCGCCGCAGTGCCACCAGCGCATAGCTGCACAGTGTGAGCAGCTCCAGCCCGAGGTAGATCACCAGGAAGTTGCTGCCCGAGATCATGACGAAGATGCCGAGCAGCGCGAACATGGACAAGGTGAACATTTCGCCGCCCGACAGCATGTCGCGGTCGGCGGCATAAGGACGGCCGTAGACCAGGCAGACCATCATGGCGATGGTGGCGAAGAACTTCAGCCAGTTGCCCATCGGGTCACTCACCACCATGGCGCCGAAGGCGTAGACAGTGTCGTCCTGCAGCGCGAAGTCGGCGGTGAAGTACGCGACGACGGCGAGTGTCGCCATCGTCAGCCAGTAGGTGGCGGAGCGCAGGCGCGAAGTGACGCCGAGGTCGACCAGGGCGATCACGCAGGCCATCACCAGCAACAGGATTTCAGGCGAAACCGCGATCAGGCTAATCTTGTCCAGCATGTTGGCGCTCTTCTCAGTTCAGTTTGGACAGGGCCACGTGCCTGAGCAGGTCGGTCACCGACGCGTTCATCACGTCGGTGAGCGGCTTCGGGTAGATGCCCATGGCAAGCACCGCCACGGCCAGCAGGCCCAGCATGAGGAACTCGCGCGCATTGATGTCGGTCAGGGCGCGGACCTCCTCGTTGGCCACCGGCCCGAGATAAACCCGCTTGTACATCCACAGGGTGTAGGCGGCGCCGAAGATGAGCGCGGTGGCGGCGCCCAGCCCAAGCCAGAAGTTGGCCTTCACCGCGCCCAGGATCACCATCCATTCGCCCACGAAGCCGGCGGTCGCGGGCAGTCCGCAGTTGGCCATCGAGAACAGCAGCGAAAACGCGGCAAAGTTCGGCATGGTGTTCACCACACCGCCATAGCTGGCGATTTCACGGGAATGGACCCGGTCGTACAGCACGCCGATGCACAGGAACATCGCCGCCGAAACGAAGCCGTGCGCAATCATCTGCACGATGCCGCCGTCCACACCAAGGTCGCTGAAGATGAAGAAACCCAGCGTGACGAAGCCCATGTGCGCGACCGACGAATAGGCAACCAGCTTTTTCATGTCCTGCTGCACCATCGCCACCAGCCCGACGTAGATCACCGCGATCAGCGACAGCGCGATCATGAGCCAGGCCCATTCACGCGAGGCGTCGGGCGCGATCGGCATCGAGAAGCGCAGGAAGCCGTACGCGCCCAGCTTCAGCATGATGGCGGCCAGCACCGCGGAGCCGCCGGTCGGCGCTTCGACGTGGACGTCGGGCAACCACGTGTGGACCGGCCACATCGGCACCTTCACCGCGAAGGCGGCGAAAAAGGCGAAGAACAGGAAGGTCTGCGCGGTGCCGCCGAGCGGCAGCTGGTGCCAGGTGGCGATGTCGAAGCTGCCGCCGGACTTGGTGTAGAGGAACACCAGTGCGACCAGCATCAGCAGCGAGCCGAGCAGCGTGTACAGAAAGAACTTGAACGCCGCGTAGATCTTGTTTGGCCCGCCCCAGACGCCGATGATCAGGTACATCGGAATCAGGGTCGCCTCGAAGAAGGTGTAGAAGAGGATCCCGTCGAGCGCGCAGAAGACGCCGATCATGAGCCCTGACAGGATCAGGAAAGCGCCCATGTACTGGTTGACGCGCTCGGTGATCACCTCCCAGGCCGAGATCACCACCACGACGGTGATGAAAGCGGTAAGCGGCACGAACCAGAAGGAGATACCGTCCAGCCCCAGGTGGTAGTACACGTTGAAGCGGTCGATCCAGGGACTCAGCTCGACGAACTGCATCGCCGAAGTGCCGGTCTTGAAGCCGCTGTACAACGGCAGTGTCACGAGCAGGCTGATGATGCTTCCGATCAGCGCCACCCAGCGGACGGTGCGTGCGTGGTCGTCGCGCCCCACGGCCAGCAGCACGACGCCGAAAAATATCGGCGTCCAGATCGCAAGACTCAGCAAACCCATTTTTTGTTTTCGTTCGTCATTGGTTGATCCAGACGAAGTACGTCATCAGCACCAGCACACCCAGGATCATCCCGAAGGCATAGTGGTAGATGAAGCCGGACTGGATCCAGCGCACCACACCCGAGATACGGCCGATGACGCGCCAGGAACCGTTGACCAGGAAGCCGTCGATGACGCCCTGGTCGCCACCCTTCCACAAGCCGGTGCCCAGCAGCCGCGCCCCGCGCGCAATGACGTTTTCATTGAACCAGTCCATGTAGTACTTGTTGTCCAGCAGCCGGTAGAGCGGCTGGACCCGGGCCTGGACCGCAGCGGGCAGCGCGGTGTTGACCATGTACAGGTAATAAGCGAGCGCGACACCGGCCAGCGCCAGCCAGAAGGTGGGGGTCGCCAGCCCATGCAGCGCCATCTGCGCCGGGCCGTGGAAGGCCTTGGCCAGTTCCTCCATTCCCGGATGCTTCGCGGCGTCGACGAAGATCGAATCCTTGAAGAAATCGCCGAACAGCATCGGCGCGATGGTGACGAAGCCGATCACGACCGACGGGAAAGCCAGCAGCAGCAGCGGCGCCGTCACCACCCAGGGCGACTCGTGCGGCTTGGCGTGCTCGCCGTGGCTGTGGGCGTGGTCACCGTCGGCATGGTGGCCGACATCCGGCTTCCCATGCGAATCGTGCGAATCGTGCTCCGGGTTCTGGTCATAGCGCTCCTTGCCGTGGAACACCAGGAAATAAAGGCGGAACGAATAGAACGCCGTGACGAACACACCGGCCAGCACCGCGAAATGCGCGAAGCCAGCGCCCCACAGGTGGCTTTCTCCCACCGCCTCGATGATGCTGTCCTTGGAGTAGAAGCCGGCGAACAGCGGCGTGCCGATCAGCGCCAGCGAGCCGAGCAGGAAGGTGATCCAGGTGACCGGCATGTACTTGCGCAGGCCACCCATCCAGCGGATGTCCTGGTTGTGGTGCACCCCCATGATCACCGAACCGGCCGCCAGGAACAGCAGCGCCTTGAAGAAGGCGTGCGTCATCAGGTGGAACACGCCGACCGAATACGCCGATGCGCCCAGGGCCACCGTCATGTAGCCGAGCTGGGACAGCGTCGAGTAGGCGACCACGCGCTTGATGTCGTTCTGGATGATGCCCAGAAAGCCCATGAACAGCGCCGTGATCGCGCCGATCACCATCACGAAGGACAGCGCGGTGTCGGAAAGCTCGAATAAAGGTGACATCCGCGTCACCATGAAAATGCCGGCCGTCACCATCGTCGCCGCGTGGATCAGCGCCGAAATCGGGGTCGGGCCTTCCATCGAATCAGGCAGCCAGACATGCAACGGGAACTGCGCGCTCTTGCCCATCGCGCCGATGAACAGGCAGATGCAGATCACAGTGACCAGCAGCCAGTCGGTGCCCGGGAAGGCCATCGCGGCCAGGGCGCTGGACTTGCCGAACACCTCGGCGTAGTTGAGCGAGCCCGCGTACGCGGCAACCAGGCCGATACCGAGGATGAAGCCGAAGTCGCCGACACGGTTGACGATGAACGCCTTCATGTTGGCGAAGATCGCGCTCGGCTTGTTGAACCAGAAGCCGATCAGCAGGTAGGAGACCAGGCCCACCGCCTCCCAGCCAAAGAACAGCTGCAGGAAATTGTTGCTCATCACCAGCATCAGCATCGAGAAGGTGAACAGAGAGATGTAGGCGAAAAAGCGGTTGTAGCCTTCGTCTTCCTCCATGTATCCGATCGTGTAGATGTGCACCATGAGCGAGACGAAGGTGACCACGCACATCATCATCGCCGTCAGGCCGTCGACCAGGAATCCGATTTCCATCTTCAGGCCGCCCACCACCATCCATTCATAGAGGGTTTGGTTGAAGCGCGCGCCGTCGACCGCGACGCTCTTGAGCGTCATGGCCGAGATCACGAAGGCGACGAAGACGCCCAAGATGCACAGCGTGTGCGACAGGCGCCGGCCGATCCAGTTGCCGCCGAAGGTGGTGCCGAAGATGCCGGCCAGCACCGCGCCCAGCAGTGGCGCGAGCGGAACCGCAAGCAGGGTGGAAGCGTTCAGGGTCTGGCTCATCGTTTCTTTTCCGTTCCTGTCATGCCGGACTCGATCCGGCATCCACCCTGGCGCCGCAGCATGGATTGCGGGTCAGGCCCGCAATGACAGAAACTTGCATTTGTCATCCCTTGAGCGTGTTGAGTTCGTCGACGTTGATGTTCGACTTGTTGCGGAACAGCAGCACCAGGATCGCCAGGCCGATCGCCGACTCGGCCGCCGCCACCGTGAGGATGAAGAACACGAACACCTGTCCGTGCATGTCGTTCAGGTAGTACGAGAAGGCCACGAAGTTCATGTTGACCGCCAGCAGCATCAGCTCGATCGCCATCAACAGCACGATCAGGTTGCGGCGGTTCAGGAAGATGCCGATGATCGACAGCGCGAACAAGATCGCGCCGAGCGAGAGGAAGTGGCCGAGAGTCACAGTCATTCGGAAACCTCCGCCTTGCAGGCTGCGGTATTCGCCTTGGGAGCGGCCCGGCGGCTCATGCCTTGGTCTCCACGGCTGCCACCGGCGCCGGCGCCACCGGCTGCACCAGCGTCGGGTCCATCGAGACGATCCGCATCCGGTCCTTGGCGCGGACACGCACCTGATCAGCCGGATCCATGTGCCGGCTGTCCTTGCGGGTGCGCAGGGTGAGGGCGATCGCGGCGATGATGGCGACCAGCAGGATCACGGCCGCGATCTCGAGCGGATACAGGTACTGGGTGTACAGCAGCTTGCCCAGCTCTTTGGTATTCGGCTGCGCGGCAGCGGCGGCCTGGACCGCTGTCAGGGTGCGCGGCTCCTCGCCGGCGCGGAAGCCGCCGAGCAGCACGGCCGCCATCTCGAGCGCGATGAAGGCGCCGACGGTCGCCGCCAGCGGGAAATGCTTCCAGAACCCGGCCCGCAGCGCGTCGATGTTGATGTCCAGCATCATCACCACGAACAGGAACAGGACCATCACGGCGCCGACGTACACCAGCACCAGCGAAATCGCCAGGAACTCGGCTTTCAACAGCACCCAGATGGCGGCCGCCTGAAAGAACGCCAGCACCAGGAACAGCGCCGCGTACACCGGGTTGCGGGCGGTGATGACCCGGAAGGCCGCGAACAGCAGCACCGCCGAGAACAGGTAGAAAAGGCCGGTTTTGACGTCCATGGATCTTCTTGCGCGTTTCTTTGCGGTCAGCGGTACCTGGCGTCCGCAGCCCGGTTGGCGGCGATCTCCGGCTCGTAGCGGTCGCCCACGGCCAGCAGCATCTCCTTGGTGAAATAGAGGTCGCCGCGCTTTTCGCCGTGGTATTCCAGGATGTTGGTCTCGACGATCGAGTCGACCGGGCAGCTCTCCTCGCAGAAGCCGCAGAAGATGCATTTGGTCAGGTCGATGTCGTAGCGGGTGGTGCGGCGCGAGCCGTCCTCCCGAACGTCGGATTCGATCGTGATGGCGAGCGCCGGGCAGATCGCCTCGCACAGCTTGCAGGCGATGCAGCGCTCTTCGCCATTCTCGTAGCGGCGCAATGCATGCAGCCCGCGGAAGCGCGGCGACAGCGGCGTTTTTTCCTCGGGAAACTGCACCGTGATCTTGCGGGCGAATGCGTACTTGCCGGTGATCGCGAGGCCCTTGAACAGTTCGACCAGCATGAAGCTGGACAGAAAGTCCTTCAGCGAGAAGGCCGAGGGCCGTTGAATGGCTTGGGTGGTCATCATGCCTCCTGCAGAGCCGCCTCAAAGGAGGCGTGCGCCCCCTCGGGGGGCAGTGAACGAATGTGAGCGTGGGGGCACATTTGCTTTATTTCCAGATAGAAAGCGGGGTCTGCATCCAGGCGCCGACCACGATCAGCCACACCAGCGTGACCGGGATGAAGATTTTCCAGCCCAGCCGCATGATCTGGTCGTAGCGGTAGCGCGGGAAGGTCGAGCGCACCCACAGGAACATCGTGACCACCATGAAGGTCTTGATGCCCAGCCAGATCCAGCCCGGGATGAAATCGAGAAGCGCGAACGGCGACAGCCATCCGCCCAGGAACATGGTCACGGCGAGGATCGAGACCAGCCACATGTTGGCGTATTCGGCCAGGAAGAACATCGCGAAGCTCATGCCCGAGTACTCGATCATGTGGCCGGCGACGATTTCGGATTCGCCTTCGACCACGTCGAACGGATGGCGGTTGGTTTCGGCCAGCCCCGAGATGAAGTAGACGAAAAAAATCGGCAGCAGCGGCAGCCAGTTCCAGGACAGGAAACCCAGGCCCATGGAAGCGAACTGTCCCTTGCCCTGGCCCAGCACGATCTCGGTCATGTTCAGGCTGCCGGACACCATCAGGACCACCACCAGGCAGAAGCCCATCGCAATTTCGTAGCTGACCATCTGGGCCGAAGCACGCAGCGCGCCGAGGAAGGCGTACTTCGAGTTGGAGGCCCAGCCGGCGATGATCACGCCATAGACTTCCATCGACGTGATCGCCATCAGGAACAGCAGGCCGGCGTTGATGTTGGACAGGGCGATGTCCGGGCCGAAGGGAATGACCACCCAGGCGGCGAGCGCCGGCATGATGGTCATGACCGGGCCCAGGAAGAACAGGCCCTTGTTGGCCACCGTCGGAACGATGATTTCCTTGGTCAGCAGCTTCAGCGCGTCGGCGATGGGCTGCAGCAGGCCGAGCGGGCCGATCCGGTTAGGGCCGATCCGGATCTGGGTGAAGCCGATCGCCTTGCGCTCCCACAGCGTCAGGTAAGCCACCGCGCCCATCAGCGGCGCGACCAGCACGATGATCTTGATCAGGTTCCAGAGGACCGGCCAGGCCGCGGCTGTCCACCAGCCGGCGCCGACCAGGCCGTTTCCGAAGCCGTAGATCTGGTCGATCATGCCGGCACCCCTTGCAGCGCGGCTGCGCGTTTCGCATCGGCCGTCAACTGCAGCGAAGGCGCGCGGCGCACGATGCTGTCCAACTGATAGATCGCGGCGGCCGCCGGCCTGCCGGCCGAAGGCGACAGGTCGATCGAAGCCGACGTTGCGTTGCCCAGCACATTGCCTTGCACGCTGGCAGCCGCCGCATGCTCCGGACCGCGCGACGCAACCAGCACTGCCTGAGCCGACTCGTAGTCGAAGCCGGGCAACCCCAGCATGTTGGCCAGCACGCGCAGCACCTTCCAGGCCGGGCGGGTTTCACCCAGCGGCTTGACCACGGCGTGGAAGCTTTGCACGCGCCCTTCGGCATTGACGAAGGTGCCCGGTGTTTCGGTGAACGGCGCGATGGGCAGCAGCAC
>JAYUHN010000027.1:0-2699 GCA_043766965.1 Ramlibacter sp.
TGCGCACGATGCGCACGATCTCGCGCTGCCAGGGCTCTAAGAGCGGTGCATTCTTCTCGATGAAGTACAGGATGTTTTCCTGCAGCTCAGCCGGACAGCGCTTCGCATTCGTCACGTCTTCGGCCTTCTCGGCTTTCTTCGGCAGCGTGCGCCAGATGTCGTTGACCTGCGACTGCGCGTGTTCCAGCCGGTCTTTGCGGCGCGCCGATTCTTCGGCCAGCGAGAGCTTGCTCGGCCGGCGGTACCGATCGACGCCGTAGTTCTGCAGCGCATGGCAACTGTCGAGCAACTCTTCAACCGGGCCGAGACCGTGGCGCTCTTCGCACTCGGCAATGTAGTTCTTCGAGTAGACGAGGTAGTCGATGATTGACGACGCATCGGTCCAGAGCTTGAAGAGGTAGTTGCCCTTGAAGAAGCTGTTGTGGCCGTAGGCCGCGTGCGCGATCACGAGCGCCTGCATCGCGGTGGTGTTCTCCTCCATCAGGTAGCTGATGCAGGGCTCGGAGTTGATGACGATCTCGTAGGCCAGCCCCATCTGGCCGCGCTTGTAGTTCTTTTCGTTGGCGATGAACTCCTTGCCATAGCTCCAGTGGCGGTAGTTCACCGGCATGCCGACCGACGCGTAGGCGTCCATCATCTGCTCGGCGGTAATGATCTCGAGCTGATTCGCGTAGGTGTCAAGGCCGAAGCGTTGCGCTGTGGCGCGGATGGTCTCGTGGTACTGCTCGATCAACTCGAACGACCAGTCGCTCGGGTCGGGCAACGGCGCTGCCGGGCGCGGGCCGGCCGGCCGAAGCGCTTGCAGCGGCCGTCTTTCGGCTTTGCGTTGATCGTGCCGATCGTGCGAATGCGGCGTCGGCGCCCCAACGCTGACCCGACGCTCGCCGGGAAAGCCGCTCATGATGTCAACACCTCGCTCGACGGGCTCATGCTGTGGCCCCTTCCTTCTTGAACAGCTCGCGAAACACCGGATAGATCTGCGCCGCCTGTGTCACCTTGCGCATCGCGAACTGGGGGTGGCTGGTCTGCAGCCGGGTGTATTCCTCCCACAGGGTCTGCTCTTCGTCGGCCACCTGCACATAGGCGAAGTAGCGGCAGACGGGCAGCAGGCTGTCGGTCAGCAACTCGCGGCAGCGGCCGCTGTCGTGGTGCCAGTTGTCGCCGTCGCTGGCCTGCGCGCCGTAGATGTTCCACTCGCTCGGGTTGTAGCGGGCCTTGATGATTTCTTCCATCAGCACCAAGGCGCTGCTGACCACCGTGCCGCCGGTTTCGCGGGCGTGGAAGAAGTTTTCCTCGTCCACTTCCTGGGCCTGCGTGTGGTGGCGGATGAAGACCAGATCGATCTTCTCGTAATGCCGCGTGAGGAACAGGTACAGCAGGATGAAGAAGCGCTTGCTCAATTCCTTGCGCGCTTCGTCCATCGAACCCGAAACGTCCATCACACAGAACATCACAGCCTTGCTGGTGGGCACCGGTACCTTCACGCGGTTGCGAAAGCGCAGGTCGATGGGGTCGAGAAAAGGGATGCGTTCGATGCGGGCCCGCAGCAGGCGGACTTGCTCGGCCAGTTCCTTGACGGCCGCTTCGGCCACCGGGTCACCCGGCTGCAACGCGGCCTGCATCGCAGCCAGGCGCTCTTCCATGTCGCGCAAATCGCGGCGCGGCGCATTGCCCAGCGCGATGCGCCGGCCCAGTGCGCCGCGCATGCTGCGCACCACGTGCAGGTTGTTCGGCGTGCCGTCATTGCTGTAGCCGGCGCGGTGGCTTTTCCATTCCGGCACTTCGGCCAATTGCGTGCGAACCAGGTTGGGCAAGGCCAGGTCGTCGAAGAAGACCTGCATGAACTCTTCCTTGCTCAGCGAAAAGACGAAATCGTCCTCGCCTTCGCCCTGGTCGCTGGCCTCGCCTTTGCCCGAACCGCCGCCCCCTTGGCCGCCTTTGGGCCGCTCGATCTTGTCGCCCTGCACGTACTCCTGGTTGCCCGGGTGCACCACCTCGCGCATGCCGCCCTGGCCGTGGCCAAAGACGGGTTCGGTGAGGTCTTTCTTGGGGATGTGGATGTCCTCGCCACGCTCCACGTCGCGGATGCCGCGGCCGTCGATGGCCCGCTTCACCGCTTCGCGGATCTGCTCTTTGTGGCGGCGCAAAAAGCGCTCGCGGTTGCCGATGGACTTGTTCTTGCCCGCCAATCGGCGATCAATGATTTGCTGCATTGAAGACCCTTGTTGTTCAGCCCTCAATCAACTGGATTTACGCACCCGCAGATACCACTCGCACAGCAAGCGCACTTGTTTCGTGGTGTAGCCCTTGGCCACCATGCGGGTCACGAAGTCTTCGTGCTTCTTGGCTTCGTCGGCGCTGGCCTTGGCGTTGAAGCTGATCACCGGCAGCAGTTCCTCGGTGTTGCTGAACATCTTCTTTTCGATGACCGTGCGCAGCTTCTCGTAGCTGGTCCAGACCGGGTTGTTGCCCTGGTTGTTGGCCCGCGCGCGCAGCACGAAGTTGACGATTTCGTTGCGGAAGTCTTTCGGGTTGGCAATGCCGGCCGGCTTCTCGATTTTCTCAAGTTCGCCGTTCAGGCTGCCGCGGTCGAAGACCTCGCCGGTGTCGGTGTCGCGGTACTCGTGGTCCTGTATCCAGTAGTCGGCGTAGGTCACGTAGCGGTCAAAGATGTTCTGGCCGTATTCGCTGTAGCTTTC
>JAYUHN010000028.1:0-7192 GCA_043766965.1 Ramlibacter sp.
ACCGCCCTGGTCCTGACGCTGCTCATCGCCAACCTCTCCCCGGGCGAAAAGAGGATCGGCCGGCAACTGCCGCGGCACTACGGAGCCGCGGACGCGCAGTTCGAATATGAGATGGGGACGTTGCTGGGGCCGCCCATCATCAGCGGCAACCGCTACCAGAGCCTGCTGAACGGCGACCAGATCTTTCCGGCCATGTTGTCGGCCATCGCTTCCGCAAAAAAGACCATCACGTTCGAAAGCTACATCTACTGGTCGGGCGACATTGGCAAGGCTTTCGCCGATGCGCTGAGCGAGCGGTCGAAAGCCGGCGTCAAGGTGCACGTGCTGCTGGACTGGGCGGGCAGCTCCAAGATAGATGCCAGCATGCTCAAGGAACTGGCCGACGCCGGGGTCCAGTTGCAACGCTTCCATGAACCGAAGTGGTATCAGCTCAGCCGCCTGAACAACCGGACCCACCGCAAGCTGCTGGTCGTCGACGGTCGCGTCGGCTTCACCGGCGGGGTTGGAATTGCGCCGCAGTGGGAAGGCAATGCGCAGGACCCCGACCATTGGCGGGATTCGCACTTCAAGGTCGAAGGGCCGGTGGTTGCGCAGATGCAGTCGGTTTTTTTGGACAACTGGACCAAGGCATCGGGGGCGGTGCTGCACGGGGCGGCTTATTTTCCGCCGCCGGTGAAAGCCGGCGAGCACCGGGCCCACATGTTCTCGAGTTCGCCCTCGGGCGGCGCCGAGAGCATGCAGTTGATGTACCTGATGGCGATCACCGCGGCCGACCGCAGCATCGACCTCGCCAGTGCCTACTTCGTTCCCAACAAGCTGACTCGCTCGGCAATGGTGGCGGCCCTCAAGCGCGGCGTGAAGATCCGCATCATCGTGCCGGGGCCATTCACCGATGCCGATACGGTGAGCAACGCGTCCAAGGCGACCTGGGGCGAGCTGCTGGACGCAGGTGCCAGAATCTACGAGTACCAGCCCACCATGTACCACTGCAAGGTGCTGGTGCTGGACGGCCTGATGACCTCGGTCGGCTCGACCAACTTCGACCAACGCTCGTTCAGCCTGAACGACGAAGCCAACCTGAATGTCTATGACGAAGGCTTTGCCCGGGAGCAGACCCGCATCTTCGAAGACGACCTTGCCAAGAGCCGCGAGTACACCGCCGCCCAGTGGCACGGGAGGCCGTTGTGGGACAAGACCAAGGAAAAGTTCGCAAGCCTGCTCGCGCCGCAGCTCTGAGGCCGGTGCTTGAGACCGAGGTCCTGATCGCGGGCGGTGGTCCGTTCGGCCTGACGCTGGCCTGCGAGCTGGCCGGGCGCCGCGTGCGGACGCTGCTGGTGGACAACAAGCCGGGCACGGCTTTCAATCCGCAGGCCAATGCCACGCAGGCCCGGACGATGGAGCATTTCCGCCGCCTCGGCTTCGCCGACGAAATCCGGCGCCAGGGCCTGCCGCCCGATCACCCGACCGATGTTGCCTACCTCACCCGTTTCAGCGGCCACGAGCTGGCGCGGCTGCGCCTGCCCACTGCGGCCGAAGCGGTCCGCACCGTCCGCGGACTGGGCGGCTCCTGGAGCGCGGCCGAACTGCCGCACCGGGTGTCGCAGAAATTCGTCGAAGCGACGCTGTGCCGCCAAGCCCAGGCGGCGCCGACCAACGACGTCCGCTTCGGCTGGAAGCTGACGGACTTCGAGCAACAGCCGGACCACGTCGCGGCGACCATCGCGCCGGTCGCAGGCGGCGAGATTGTGGCGGTACGCGCCCGCTACCTGGTCGGAGCCGACGGCGCCCGCAGCCAGGTCCGGCAACGGCTCGGCATCGGCTGGAGCGGCGGCAGCGGCGTGCGCCGCGACTTCATGGGCGGCCAGATGTTCGCTGTGTACCTGCGCGCGCCCGAGTTCTATCGCAGCATCGCTCACGACCGCGCGTGGATGTATGTCGCGGTCAATGCCCAGCGGCGTGCGTTCGTGATGTCCGTCGACGGCGTATCCGAATTCGCTTTTCACGCGGCCCTGCGCGAGGGTGAAGACAGCAGCGGCTGGGACCAGAGCGATGCGCGCCGGGTGCTGCAGGAGGCAATGGGCTGCCAGACGCCGATCGAGGTGCTCTCGCTGGCGACCTGGACCGCCGGCCACTCGCTGGTGGCGCAGGCCTTCGGCCGCGACCGGGTTTTCATCGGCGGCGACGCGGCGCACCTGTTCACCCCGACCGGCGGCCTTGGCTACAACACCGCGGTGGAAGACGCCGTCAACCTGGGCTGGAAGCTGGCAGCCGTGCTGCGAGGCGGTGGCGGGCCCGTCCTGCTGCCGAGTTATGAAATCGAACGCAAGCCCCTGGCGCAACGCAACACGGCTTACGCCCGCCAGTTCGCGGATTCGGTTGGCCTGTTCGCCGCCACCCCGCTGCTCGAAGAGGACAGCCCCGCCGGCGCGGCCGAGCGGTCCCGGGCATCGACGCACCTGAACGCGCACGTGCGGCTGGAATTCAACATCCCCGGGGTCACCTTCGGCGGCCGCTATGACGGCTCGCCGCTGATCGTGGCCGACGGCACTGTGGCGCCACCGGACCAGCCCAACGTTTATCTGCCGACCGCCTGCCCGGGGGGACGCCCGCCCCACGCCTGGCTCGCGGACGGCCGCTCGCTGTTCGACAGTTTCCACAGCGAATGGACGCTGCTGGTGCTGGGCGCGGATGCACCGGCCGCCGGCGGCTTTGTCGATGCCGCCAAAGCACTGGGCATGGACATGAAGTTGGTGCGACACCCGGCGCCGGAACTGCGAACGCTCTACCAGGCGGCGCTGGCGCTGATCCGGCCCGACCAGATCGTCGCGTGGCGCGGAGACAGCGACGCCGCGGCTGCGACAGTGCTGCGCCGCGCCGGCGGGTTCACGCCATGACGTGGCCCGACGATCGATCCACGAAGCGGTTCTCGATCTCGCCCAGCCCGTCGATCGCGATGCGCACGCTGTCGCCGGCCTTGAGGTAGGTCGGCGGGGTCATGCCCATGCCGACGCCGGCCGGCGAGCCGGTGGCGATCAGGTCGCCCGGATACAGCGTGATGCCGCGCGAGCAGGTCTCGACCAGGCTCGGCAGGTCGAAGATCAGGTCGGTGGTCCGCGCGTCCTGCCGCAGGGCGCCGTTGACCCAGCACCGCACCCGGGTGTTGCGGCCATCGAGTTCGTCGGCCGTCACAATCCACGGTCCCATCGGGCAGAAGGTATCGAACGACTTGCCCAGGTCCCACTGCTGGTGGCGCATCTGGACGTCGCGGGCGGTGACGTCGTTGACGACGGTGTAGCCGAACACATGGTCCATCGCCTTGTCGCGCGGGATGTTGCGGCCGCCCTTGCCGATCACGATGGTGAGCTCGGCCTCGTAATCGATCAGGGTCGAGATACCGGCGCCCGGCAGGACGACTTCGTCTTTCGGTCCGATCACGGTCTGCGGCACCTTGGTGAAGAAGATCGGCCACGACGCCGGGTCGGCGCTGTTGTCCTTGAAGACGGAGGCCGACAGCTCCCTGGCATGCGCGTGATAGTTGCGGCCGACACACCAGAGATTGCGCCTCGGCACCGGGATCGGGGCCACCAGCCGCACGCTCTCCAGCGGCAATGCAGCGCCGCTGGCCGGTGGCAAGCTGCGGCCATTGGCAAGTTGCTCGATGAGGGACAGCATGCCGCCCGCGGCATCTTGCGGCGCCAGACCCAGCGCGGTGACCGTGCGGCCATCCGCCGCGACCTGCCCGACCTGTCGCAGCCCCTGGTGGATAAAAGTTGCAAACCTCATTCCAGTGCTCCTTTTCGACGGTCTGGTGACAGGCGCACATGGTACCCAATGCAACCGCCCGACGCTAAGATGGCGCATGACAATACGACGCATCGGCAGCGCAGGCCTGGCACTGGCACTGGCCCTGCTCGGCAGCGGTTCTGCGCTGGCGCAGCGCATCATCCACATCGTCGTGCCGTTCGGTCCGGGCGCTGTGCAGGACACGATCGCCCGCACCTTCAGCAATGAGCTGGGGCAGGCGCTCGGCGCTTCGGTGCTGGTGGAAAACCGGGCCGGCGCGGGGGGCACCATCGGCACCGCCGTCGTCGCCAAGTCCGCGCCCGACGGCAACACGCTGGTGCTTGCCGCCGCCAGCCACATGCTGGCCGGCCACCTGTACAGCAAGCTGCCTTACGACCCGGTCAAGGACTTCGTCGGCGTCACCTACCTGGGCAACATCGGTTACGTGATCGCCGTCCCCGGCAGTTTGCCGGTGAACAACCTGTCCGAGTACGTCAGGTTGCTCAAGGCCAGACCCGGCCAGTACAACTACGCCTCGGCCGGCAACGGCAGCGCCACCCACCTCGGCATGGCCTCCTTCCTGGCCAGGGCCGGCGCGCAGATGCAGCACATTCCGATGAAGTCAACCGGAGACGCGGTGAACGAAACGCTGGCGGGCCGGGTGCAGGGCGTGGTGCCCGCCGTCATCGGCGTGGTCCCGTTCAAGCAGGATCCCCGCATCAAGCTGCTGGCGTACACGGGCCTCACGCGCTCGCGCTTCCTGCCCGAGCTGCCGACCGTGGCCGAGGCCGGTGTTCCCGGCTACACCTTCGATTCGTGGATCGGGCTGCTGGCGCCCGCCGCGACACCCAAAGCGGAGGTCGAGCGCATTCATGCCGCGTTGCAGAAGGTGCTTGCCGATCCGGCGGTGCAGCAGCGCTTCGCCAACCTGGGTGTGGAAAGCATGCAGATGACGCAGGACGAGTTCCAGAAGCTGCTGCGCGCCGACTGGGAGACCGCCGGCGCGATCGTTCGGGCCTCGGGGGCCAAGGTCGAATAAGGACGTTGCTGATTGGTTGCGTCTGGATCCCGGGTCAAGCCCGGGATGACAGAGATGGCCGGGGATGACAGAGATGGCCGGGAATGACAGTGATGGCTCGGGATGACAGTCATGTGGACGGCGATGACAGGGTGCATCTGTTCTAGGCCGGCCGGACACCCTCGAATGCATGCTGCAGCAGCTGCCGCAGCGCAACGCGTTCCAGCGGCCGCGGATTGGGGTACTGACTGTTCATCGCCAGCGCGCAGACCCGGTCGAGGTCGCCCGCCCTCAGGCCGATGTCCCGCAGTGCCATGGATGCGCCGTGGTCTTTCGCAAGGTCGTAGACGGCGCGCGCTCCGCTTGCGGCCCCCAACGCCCGCCCGACGCGAGCCACCGCCTCCGGCGCAGCGAACGCGTTGTACGCAAGCGCATGGGGCAGCACGATCGTGTGGGTCTCGGCGTGCGGCAGGTTGAAGGTTCCACCGAGTGTGTGGCACAGCTTGTGATGCAAGGCCATGTCGACGCTGGCGAGCACCATCCCGCACAGCCACGCGCCATACAGCGCGTCGCTGCGCCCCGGCGCATCCCGCGGCGACTTGTGGATTGCAGGAAGCGCGCGTCCAAGCGCCCGAATGCCTTCCTCAGCCATCAGGTCGATGATCGGGTTGCGGATGGCTGAATAGAAACCCTCCGCAGCGTGCGCGATCGCGTTCATGCCGCTGGTCACGCTCATCGCGACCGGCAGCGTCAGCGTGAGCTCGGGGTCGTAGATGACGGTGCGCGGCAGCACCTTGTCGTTACGGCCCGTCTTTTTCATTCCGCCTTCGGTGATGCCGAAGATGGTGGTCATTTCGGACCCGGCGTAAGTGGTCGGGATGGCGACGATCGCCAGGCCCGACTCCAGCGCGATCGCCTTGCCCAGGCCGATGGTCGAGCCGCCGCCGATCGCCACCGCGCAGTCGGCCCCGAGCCCGGCGGCGACTTCCCGCGCTTGCCTCGCGGTTTCGATCGGTACATGCATCACGGCGCGGTCAAACACGCCGGCCGCACGCGCACCCAGCAGGGACGCGACCCGCTCGGCCGACTCGCGCTGCTCCGGCGTCGACAGCACCAGTGCCTTGCGCGCACCCAGCGCCTCGACCTCGGCGTCCAACTGCTGCAGGCTGCCGGCGCCGAAGATCACCCGCGCCGGCCGGCCGATATACGTGAAGCTGTTCATGCGTTCACTCCAGCAACGGCCGCGGTCACTGCGCCTTCAGGTTTGCCGCCTTGGCGATCCGCGCGGCCGAGTCCATCTCGGCCCGGATGAACGCATTGAACTTCACCTGCTCCATCGGGAACGGATCGGCTCCGAGCACCTTCATGCGTTCCTTCACCTCGTTGCCGGCCAGCGCCTTCAGCGCCTCATCGTGCAGCCGCTTCACGATCGGCGCGGGCGTTCCGCTCGGCACGATCATCCCGACCCAGAAGGTGTAGTCGGATTCCGGGATGCCGGCTTCGAGCGTGGTGGGAACCTGCGGCAGCGCCGGGCTGCGCAGCGGCGTGCTGACGGCAAGCGCCAGCAGCTTCCCGTTGCGGATCAATTCCAGCGCTGAGGACAGCGGCGCGAAGAACCAGTCGTTGCGCCCGCCGATCACGTCGCTCAGCGCCTCGGGCGTGCCCTTGAACGCGACATGCACCGCGTCGATGCCGGCCTGCAGCTTGAACTTTTCGGCGTTCATGTGGGTGGCGCTACCGACGCCGGCCGACGCGTAGTTGAGCGCGCCGGGCTTGGCCTTGGCCGCGGCCACGACGTCGGCAACGGTTTTCCAGCCCCGCTCGGGCGAGACCACCATCACGTTCGGCAGTGCGGCCAAGGGCGTCACCCCGGTCAGGTCCCGCAGCGTGTCGTAGGAGAGGTTGGGATAGATGGCCGGGTTCAACGCGTGGCCGGACGAGTGGATCAGCACCGTGTAGCCATCGGGCTCGCTGCGGGCCACCTGCGCCGCTCCGATGGTGCCGCCCGCGCCGGGCCTGTTCTCGATCAGGATCGGCTGGCCCATGCTCTTGCTCATGGTGTCGCCGACAGTGCGCGCGATGATGTCGGTGCCGCTGCCAGCCGTGAATGGCACGATGAAGCGGATCGGCTTGCCCGGATAAACCGTCTGCGCCATGGCGATGGAGCTCGCCACCATCGCCGCAAGCATGGCGAGGAACGGAATCAGTTTTTTCATCGTGTCTCCTGCACTTCTTCAGTCGAAATATCGCTAGGAATGCGACAGGCCCAGCGCCCTGACGATCTTCTCGCCGGAAGCGCGCAAGGCCGCCAGGCCCGGCGCCAGGTCGACGCCGACCAGCCGGCCATCGCGCTTTTTCCATTGGCCCGCGACCATGACGCTGTCGATGTTG